>CAIJOU010000259.1 GCA_903822375.1 Candidatus Hydrogenedentota bacterium | reverse complement strand
GTCGATGGTCTTCGGCGTCTCCGACTTCTACCGACGCTGGGGCTATGCGCCGGCACTTTTGGAACACAGGACGGCCATTGACCCCTCAAACCCCGTCCTAAGTGCGCCGGACCCCCCGTTCAAACTTCGTCCTGCAAAACCGGGCGACATTCAGGCCATGCAGAAGATACACGCGTCGAATGACGCAGACACGGCCTGCTCGCTCATCAGGACGCAGGCGCACCTGGCCAACAAATGGAAACAGTGGGAGACGGTCTGCGTGCTGACGGACGCGCGCGGCAAGCTGTCGGCCTATTTCCGGGCTGGTTGTTCGGATACGGACTATCTAGTGGACGAGGTTGGAGTCGTGGACCATGATGCGTGCGCGGGCGTATTGCACGTCACCGCCCGGCTCGCCCGTGAGGCCGGTATGGACCGGCTTGTCTTTGCATCGGCGCCCAACCATCCCCTGATTCGTTTCATCAGGCGACAGGTTCGCCACGACAAGACAGAGTCCTCGGGGGACCACAACGGAATGATGGCTTTCGTCAATCTAGGCGAGGCGCTGGAATCGATGATTCCCGAATGGGAAAGTCGCCTGCTCCGGTCGTCTTTGGCCCATTCCCATGCGGAGGTGAGCCTGCTGGTGGGCAAGAGCGCGTGGCATGTGCGTGCCCATCATGGAGCGGTGGACGTCAGCCCCAGCCCGGGCGGCAACAAGATTGTCCTTTCTCCACAGGAGTTGATCCAGTTGACGGTGGGTTGCCGGGACTTGGGGGAAGTGCTGGCCGCAAAACGGCGCATTGTCAATGCGGAAGGGCTGGCATTGCTGCATGCGATATTTCCCGAACGAACGCCTTACGTGTGGATGCTTGACCGGTTCTAGAAGAAAGGCGCTGATGCAAGTGCGCCTTGCGACAAGGAGTTGTGACCATGAAATTTGGGGTTTTGCTTGTGGACGGTCGGCCGGTTCTGGGAACCGTTATCGGAAACCGGTGGGTCGATCTGGGACGTGCCATTGTTGACTATCACCGCATTGTCGAGCACAAAGACGTGACTCAGCCGCGCGACGTGGGAGACCTGTTGCGCAGCGGCTTCATGACACGTTCTTTCTACCGCCGTGTTGCCGAGTTTGTGCAGCGCAATGGGCGGCTTTCGGACTACGCCCTGGACGGGCCAGAACCTTCGTTTCTGCGCCCATGGCGGCCGGGCAAAGTCATCGGTGTGGGCCGCAACTTCCGCGCACATGTGGCGGAGTTCGACAACAAGTTGCCGACGGAGCCCGTCTACTTCTCAAAAGCGACGACTTCATGCATCGGCCCCGATGAACCGATCGTGATGGGGGGCGATTACGGCCGGGTGGACTACGAGGGGGAACTGGGTGTGGTCATTGGGGCGCGGGGCAGCCAAGTCACAGCGGAAAAGGCCCGGGATATCATTGCGGGGTACACCCTGGTAAACGACGTCACCGCACGCGATGTGCAACGTGGGGATATGGCGTCCGGCAATCCGTGGTTTCGCTCCAAAAGCGCGGACACTTTCTGTCCCTTGGGCCCGGTGGTGGCGATGGCGGAGCTACTTGACTGGCCGGTCATTGTGCCGCTGGCGACCCGCGTAAATGGCGAGGTCCGGCAGGAAAGCGACACGGGCCGGTTCATCTTTGCCATTCCCGAAGTGATTGCCGCCATCACCCGGTTCATTACGCTGGAACCGGGCGATTTGATCGCGATGGGCACCCCCGAGGGTGTTGGCCCTTTGAACGACGGGGACGTGGTGGAGGTGAGCAGCCCGCAGATAGGCGTGCTTCGCAATCCTGTCAGGGTTGGCCGGACGGAGTGTCCGGCCTAACGGCCCTGTGCCTTGCGCAACCGCCTGCTAAGCGTCACCGTAATATTGATTAGGAGCCGAAGGGAAGTGGTGCTGTCCAAGCCCTGGGTAATGTCGGAAAAACTGAGCCGCAACAGCGATGTGGCCGCAACAGCCCGGGCGGAAGCGCTTCGGGCCGCATTGCTCAGGAGCGCCATTTCACCGAAATTCTCGCCCTGCCCAAGCTGAGCCAAAGTGCGCTCATCATCCACGATGTCCACCGAGCCGCTCAGAATGACAAACATGAAGCGACCCAATTCGCCTTTGTGGAAGATCGTCTGTCCCGCCTCGTACTCGACGGTTTTGCCGCGCGCGAAAAGCTTTGCCACCGATTCAGGATCCAGTCCACGGAAGAGGCTGACACGCCGCGCGAGCATGACGTAGGTGTTGCGCATGCTGGACACCATGGCCGTGGTCATTTTGCGCGTAATCTCATCGACACTGAGGTCCTCATCGGACTCGTCCATATCCCCGCATTCCGACGGGATGCCTTCCGAATTCATCGCGAACACGCTGTCCAGAAGCGTCTCCCGGGCATCCTTCTCCGCCGAAGGGGAATCACTCACATCGACCATGTCCTCAAATTCCAGCGCCAGCGGAAGCTCCTCTTCCGTTGCCATTGGAGCCTCGGACGGAAGCGGCTTCACTTCAAAAGCCGCCGAGTCGACAGCGTCCAAATCCATGCCCTCGGCCGGAACATGCTTCTTCACAGGAGCGGGTGGGACGGAAACTTCCGGATTTTCGGAGGCGCTTTCCTTGAGAAAGGGAAACTTTTGCAGCACTGACGGCCGCGCAAAGAGACGCTTGGTGACTGCATCATAATGTTTGGCGGTACAGAGGATTCTCTTTATGCGCAGGTCTGGATAGCCCTCGCGCAACGTTTCGAGTGCCAATGAGTCCAGTGGATTAACCATGGCCACAGTCAGATTGCGCCCCATTTTGTCAATGGGAACGAGCCTGTGGCGCATGCAAAAATCGGGCGGAACGAGTGCAAGAAGCTTCTCGTCAATGAGATAGTCGAGAAGGCTCAAATAGGGAATTTTGCAGTGCTTCGCCAAAAAGGCCACCAGCGAGTTCTCGTCCAGCACCCCTTCATTGACGAGTATTTCCCCGATAAAGTCCCCCGATTTGCGCTGAATTTCAACGGCATGCTGCAACTGTTCGGGTGTCACATTCCCCGTCGCAATGAGCATCTCCGGAAGATCACGCAACGTGACCCTTTTCTTGGTGTCCGGCTGCGGTGTCCATCCTGAACTGCTGCCGGGCCCGGGCTTGGGGACAGGCCGGGGCAGCGGCGGTTTTGCCGTTGCCTGCGACTTGGGTGGTTCGATTTTATTCTTGCGCCAAAACACCTCAAACTCCTTATGCATCGATACCAAACACACCAGATTATAACACGTTGCCGCCGCGGGGCTGTCTCCAGAACTGCTTGCGCCTCCACCCTTGGAACCAGGTAAATTGTAACCGGAACGGGGCGTTTCAGGGGTAGGGGATTCCCTGAATCACTTTGAGGGAAAGTCCTGAACCCCGACGCCTCCTGCAGAACTGCAACGCTCCCATGAAACGCGAATCTGCAAATGGTTACGTGTCTGCGGCGGTGATATAATAGCCCAAATCGACATCATTACCCTAATCGCACGCATTTTCCGCGCCGGGGTGGAAAGCCATGGGTCGCGGTGAGAGGAAGTATATATGCGCATTCTTGTGACCGGTGGGGGTGGATATCTGGGCAGTATGGTGGCCGAAACCCTTGTTCAACGGGGCCATTCTGTGCGGGTATTTGACCGTTTTTGTTACCTGCCCGAAGGGACGAGCGCCGAAACACTGTTTGGTTCGATACTGTTGGGTGAACCGGGCACACTGGAATTGGTCACGGGCGACATCCGTCGTCTGCAGGAAACGCCGGCCCTCTTGGACGGCATTGACGCCGTTGTTCATCTGGCAAGCCTCTCCAATGACCCCTCTTGCGACTTGGATGAGGACATGGCCTACGACGTGAACACGGAGAGCACGCGCGAGCTGGCGCGGCTGGCGGTGGAGCGGGGCATCCGGCGTTTTGTGTTCTCATCAAGCTGCGCGGTGTACGGCCGCGGTGTGTTTGAACTGCTCGACGAGGAAAGTCCGGCCAATCCGGTATCGACTTTCGGCAGGAGCAAACTGGCGGCGGAAGAGGCCGTGCTGCGCATGGCATCGCCACAGTTTGAACCCGTGGTTGCCCGCATGGCGACGCTGTTCGGCTGGTCGCGCCGCATGCGCTTCGACCTCGCCATAAACCAGATGGTGGCCACGGCGCTGCGTCAGCAACGCATTGCAGTTCGCGGGGGCGGCAATCAATGGCGGCCTTTCGTTCATGTGCGCGACGCCGCGGATGCGACCGTGCTGCTGCTGGAGAGCCCGGCCGACCTGGTGGCCGGAGAGATTTTCAACGTCGGGTCGGACCTCCACAATGTGCGCATCCGCGACCTGGCGGACCGGGTGCTGCGGCACATTCCGCAAAGTGTCATTGAAACGCTCAAGGACGATGACGACCAGCGCAACTACCGCGTGCAGTTCGGCAAGGCCCGCCGTCGGCTGAACTTTGCATGTCAGTGGAGCATGGACGAGGGTATTGAGGAAGTGCGCCGGGGGCTAGAATCCAACCCCGAACTGTCGCCTTTTGACGAGCAGCATTTCAACGTGGCCAAGATGAAGACGCTCTTGTCCACCCCCGTCGATGACGGGGGTGAACCCGTGGCGGCGCGCTTTATCCCCCTCAGCCGTCCGGCCATCGGCGTAGAGGAAGAGAACGCCGTTCTGGACGCGCTGCGCAGCGGCTGGCTTACATCGGGCCCGCAGGTGGGGGCCTTTGAGCGGCTCTTTGCGGAGACCGTCTGCGCGTCCCACGCCATCGGTGTGGTTTCCTGCACCGCGGCGCTGCACTTGTCGCTGGTGCAATTGGGCGTGGGGCCGGGCGACGAGGTGATCATGCCGCCCATCACCTGGGCCTCCACGGGCAATACCATTCTGAACATGGGCGCAAAGGTCCGCTTTGTGGATGTCGAGCCGGACACGCTCAATATGAACCCGGACCTGCTGGAAGCCGCAATCAACGAGCGGACGAAGGCCATCATGCCGGTGCACATGGCGGGCCATCCCTGCGACATGGACCGGATCAACGCCATTGCGCGGCGCCACGGCGTGCCGGTGATTGAGGATGCGGCGCACGCGCTCGGAGCCTCCTACAAGGGCGTTCCCGTGGGTGCCTCCGGCGCGCACACCTGTTTCAGCTTTTACGCCATCAAGAACATCACGACCATGGAGGGGGGGATGATCACGGTGCCGGACCCGGATGCCGCGGCGCGCCTCCGGCTGCTTGCGGCAAACGGCATGACCGCAACCGCCTGGGACCGCTACGGCCGAAGTGCCGTGCCCACCCCGGCACAGGTGGTCACGCCGGGATATAAATATGCGCTGGGCAAT
>CAIJOU010000258.1 GCA_903822375.1 Candidatus Hydrogenedentota bacterium | reverse complement strand
CATGTATGAAGAATCGCTGCGCATGCCCTTTGTCGCCCGTTTTCCGGGAGTCATTGCGCCGGGCACGGTCAACCGCGACATGGTGCTCAATGTGGACTTCGCGCCGACCTTTCTGGACAACGCCGGGTTGAAAACGCCCGGCGACATGCAGGGACGTTCTTTCCTGCCCGTATTGCGCGGCAAGACCCCCACGGACTGGCGCACCGCAATGTATTACCAGTACTACGAATTCCCCCAACCGCACCACGTGTACCCGCATTATGGTGTCTGCACAGACGAGTTCAAGCTCATCCATTATTACCTGCCCGGCAAGATGGACGAATGGGAATTGATAGACAGGAAGAAAGACCCGAAGGAACTGTGCAGCGTATACAATGAGCCCGCTTACGCCGAAACCGTGCAGAAACTCAAAGCACAGATCATTGCGTTTCGAAAAGAGCTGCGTGTCCCGGACGAGGTGGCGTAAAGAGTCTTGCTGGGAACGCCGGCGTTCCCACTAAGGCGCTCCCGGTAATCACACGGATTTCCGGAGCACCAACCACCACTGCGTGTCCATGCCATCCAGGCGGGTCTCTTTCACCGGCAACCCACTCTCGGCGATCCATTGCCGCGTCATGGGGATGAGGTTGTAGAACAGTTCCCAGGGGAACCAGTCCACGCCGATAAACCGGCACCAATTGAAATGGTCAAAGACCAGGTAACCACCCGGGCGGACCAAGAGTACCGCATCGGTGACGATCTTCATTAACTCGGGCTTGCCTCGGTGCTCCAGGCACCCCGCATTTGCATCCTCGGCCAGCCATTCGATCATCTGCCGTTCGTTCGGGAACCAGTCCACATCGGTGGTGTCCATGCCGCGCGGCTCCGAAACGGCCGTTTGCAGAATGTCGTTCACCGCATGATGGAAACAGGCAACGTCGATGCTGTTGGCGCTCAGATGTAGCAGTGCTTCTTGCGCATTGTCTTCAACGATGCGCACGGGCATCGTGACATGGGTGAGCTTGGCCCGGAGTTGTTCGCGCAAACGGCGGTTCAAGTTGATGGACAGGTAGTTTGCCCGGCCGCCGCCATGGGCTTCGGCGGCAAGGATGACCGGACAGGACGCACCCACGCACGGTTCGTACACGGCCATGTCCTGCGGAAGGCGAAGCGCCTGAAACAGTTCAAAGTACTGCGCTGCAAGAACCGCGTCCAGCACGGGCATGCAGATGTCGAGCGGTTTCGGGTTCAGCAGCGCGCCGGCCACCCTGGCGGGAAGTTCCGTGACTGCCGCAAGCTCCAACCGCGCCGACTCACAGAGCACGTTATGGATGGCGCCCGCGGCAATCGCTTCGGTGATGCGCGTAGATTCCCACAAGGGCGTGAACGGTGCTCGTTCAGTCCCGCTGGTCATGGTCATTCCCTCACTCGGAACGGAAACCGGCTCAGTTCGCGGGCTTGGGATTCTTTTCGACGGCGCCCTTCATGGGAATGAAGTGCACGCCCACGTCGCGGCGTGAATGCACCTTGCCGTCGGCGTCCTTGGTGTAGACGAAGAGGGTCTGGGTGCCGCGGATTGGCGAACCGACCGGGATGATGAGTTTGCCGTTGGGCTTGAGCTGTTCCAGAAGCGCGGGCGGCACGTAGCGCGCCGCGCACGTGACCATGATGATGTCAAAACCGTCTTTTACCTCGGGCCAGCCGTAGTAGCCGTCGCCGACCTTGGAGTGGACGTTGGTGTAGCCGATCGGCTTGAAAAGTTCGCCCACGCTCTTTCCGATGGGCTCGATGATTTCAATACTGTAGGCCTCTTTCACGATGCGGGACAGCAGGGAGATCTGATAGCCGCTGCCGGTGCCGATTTCCAGCACCACGTCCGTGGACTTGGGCTGGGCCAACTGGGTCATGTAGGCCTGGCCCAGATAGTCGCTCAGCACGGAGCCGTAACCGAGTCCCCACGGCTTCGCTTCGGAGTCGTAGGCGTTTCCGACCGTGTTGAACTTGCCCTCGTAATTGTAGTGGTAGTACTCGCGCGGAACTTCCTTGAACGCCTGCATTACTTCCGGCTGGGCCGACTTGAACTTGCCGGTCAGATAGTCCTCAATGCGCTTGATAACCTTGTCCCGGCGTTCCTGTACCTTCTTAAACGCCTCCTCGGAGATGTCCATTTTCCGGCCGGTGGCCTTGGCAAGCTCCATGTAGCGGGCGTAATTCCATTCTGTAGCCTTGGGGGTTGGCGCTGCGGCGGGTGGCGCAGTCGGTGCCGCGGGTGCCGGGGCCGCTGCTGCGGCGGGCGCGGCGGCCGGTTGCGGAGCGGGTGCCTGGGCGTGGACAACACCCATCACCATCACGCAAACAAGAACCGCACATGCAAATGACTTCATACTCTCAGAGTCTCCCGTCCGATTGAGACGTTCCTTTTGGGAACATCGCCCAGGTGAGCAGATAAACCACCAAAGCACACATCATAACAATATGGTACCCATAACGGAAAGCAAGCACCGTCGCCAAGGGGGGGGCCAGCACGGAGAACGCGCCGTTGATGCCCCACGCCAGGGGGAGAAAAGCGGCCATGTCGCCGTCAAGGTTGCGGAGACCGATGGAAAAGGGCACGCCCATGGCGAATGACACCGGCGCGATGAACGCCAGAATGGCGGCGCACTGCGCGATGAAGGGCCAACCGCCAATCCAAAGCGTCGCCGTGTCGAGAAACAGCCAGTAGGCCGCCACTGTCCCCGCGACCACAAGCAGCGTGACGAAGACACCCCTGCGCGGCGTGCGCTCGAAACGCCGCGCAAACAGGCTGCCAAGCCCCGAGAAGATGAGCATCCCCGACAGCACGATGGCAAAAGAACTTACCGCGTCGTTGAGCACCAGCGTAAAGCGCTCAATAAGCGTCATTTCAATGAAGAGGAAGGCCAGCCCCAGTCCGGCAAAGTAGATGATGCCGCGGAGAATGGTTAAGGTTGGGGCTTTGACCCGGCCCACGCGCACAAGCGGCAGCAGGCAGATAATCAGGCCGAACAGCGCGGCCTGGGCCAGAACGCAGTAGTTCACGAGCAGGCCGATTTCAGTCTGGGGTATTTGGTCGAGTTTGCGCAGGACCTTCTTGAGATTGCCCAACTGCACAATCGAATAGAGGAAGGGGCGCTCGTTTGAGAACGCGCTCAGGTCAAACATGGCCCCGGCGTCGCTGTTCTGCTGTCTGTTGGAGAGCAGCGCGACCAGATCGGTCATGAGCGAGTCCTTGGAGGCGCCGGGCACCGCATCGGCCTGTTCGTCTTCAAGTGTAAAGGGCGGCGATTCATTCCAAACCTCCACTTCTTCCGGCTTGATGCCCGGGAAGTAGGGGGTGTCAAAGGAACGGTCGCCGCAGAAAGCGCGTACCTGGGCTATGTCCTCCTGGGAGAAAGCGGACTTGCACACCAGTACGCGCGCGACCCATTCCGACCGGTAAACGAT
>CAIJOU010000257.1 GCA_903822375.1 Candidatus Hydrogenedentota bacterium | reverse complement strand
GCCATCATCGGCATTCTGGCAGCCATCCTGTTGCCGGCCTTGGCGCGCGCCCGCGAAGCGGCCCGGCGTTCAAGTTGCCAGAACAACCTGAAACAGTGGGGCCTGGTGTACAAGATGTACGCCAACGAATCAAAGGGAAGCTTCCCGACGATACTGTTGGGGGCGTTTCCGAGAAAAGACAGGGACCCCAATGTATACGTGACCTTGTCCCCGGGGCCCAGGGTTCCCTCCATCTACCCGGAATACCTGACCGACCCGATGATTGCCTTCTGCCCGTCGGACGCGGGGATGAGTGAGTCATTGAAGAGGTCGAAATACGACAACGGTTCCTGGTGCTTTGACGTTGTCGATGGGGGCAACGGGTGCATGCTGAACGTTGGTTCCAGCTACGGCTATTTCGGCTGGGTTTTTGACCGCCTCGACGAGAAATACGGCACGATACCCGTGGCGCCGCTGGCCGGGCTCTTCGGCGCGGCAGGCCTTGACCTGTCAGGCATCAACACCACGGGCGACGGTCCCACACAGTTTATTAACGCGCTTATGGCGGGCATTGACGCCGATGCGATTTCGGCCCTCCTCGCCAAGGACAATGCCCGTTTGATGGCGGCGATGGACAAAGACGTTTCGGGGCCGCTCCTGGCCGGCTTTGGGAACGGCGGCGGTGACACCGTCTACCGGCTGCGCGAGGGCATTGAGCGCTTCCTGATCACCGACATCAACAATCCCGGCAGCAGCAGCCTCGCCCAGAGCGGGATATGGGTCATGCTGGACCAGTTCTCCACCTACACCGCGGGATTCAACCACATTCCCGGCGGGTCCAATGTGCTCTACATGGACGGCCACGTGGAGTTCATCCGGTACCAGGAGAGGAACGGCACGGCGCCGGTCATCGGTGTCACCGGAAGGGTCGTGGGACTCTTTGGCGGCATGCTATAACCAGCCCGCGGCTTGTCCGGCCCATATTGTTTCCGGCGTCTTTGGACGACAACAAATAAAAGCCACCCACAACCTGAGCCAGCATTTGCTGGAAGGAGAATTGGCGTGAGAAAAACGACCGTCGCATCATTGGTCTGCGTGACAATCGCCGCATTTCTGGCCGGATGCGCCACGGCGCCCAAGGGTCCCACGGACGGCGAAATGGTCATGAAGCGGGTCGAGGAGATGGTCGCGGCGGCGAAGGAGAAGAACTATGCCGCGTTTGACACTCTCGTCTCCGGCAACTTTTCCAGCAGTGCGGTGGGGGACAAGGTCGCCCTGCTGGACCTGATGCACACAGCGGACGGCATGGGACTCGCCGATGACTTCGAGGTGGATCTTTCGCAGGCCAAGACGGTGGTGACCGGTGACAAGTGCACCGTCGGTCCCATCACGGCCAGCGCCAACATTGGTTCCATTACGGTCACCGGCTACGGCGTCAAGGAAAAAGGGGTCTGGATGATCGTCGGCGGTGAGCCGGAATAGGGGGAAGTGCGGCATGTTCCGGGGAGTGGCGTCATCATTTGGAGGCATGCAAATGACGCGGTGCCGAACTGTCTGCCCGCAGGACTCCCGCCTCTCCAAAACCTGAATCGGTCCAGAACGGTCGAATAGCCAGTTCTCAGTTCAGGGAGTAGCAAATATGAATAGTCATCCCTTGTCTTTACGCTGGCTGGCTGCCGCCATTCTTGGAACCGTCCTGTGGACTTCCGCCTGGGGGTTGGAACCGACTTTTCGCGACATCCCCTACGGCCCCCACGAACGGAACAAGTTCGACCTGTGGCAGGCGCCCTCCGCAACACCCACCCCGCTGATTGTTCACATCCATGGTGGCGGTTTTTACGAGGGAGGCAAGGGCGGTTTCTGGGGAAGCAAAGACACGGACCTTGCCCGTGCGCTTGAGGCGGGGGTCTCGGTCGCGTCCATCAACTACCGCTTCCTGGAAAGTGCCCCGCTGCAGGACATTCTCCGCGATTCGGCGCGGGCGCTTCAGTTCATGCGGTACAACGCGGCCAAGTGGAACCTCGACAAGACACGTGTCGCCGCCTATGGTGACTCGGCGGGCGCGGGGACCTCGCTGTGGCTAGCCTTTCACGATGACCTGGCCGACCCGAACAGTCCCGACCCGGTCCTGCGCGAATCGACCCGGCTGACGGCGGCGGGCGGGCTCATACCGCAGGCAACCTATGATTTTGCCAAGTGGCCGGAGGTGCTGGGCATTCCGCAGTACGTCTGGTATCTGTCGATGCTTCGGGTCGCGCCGCGGTACTATCGTCTCTGGCCGCGCCAGGCGGTTCTCGAAGAAAACGGACAAAAGATCCGCGCCGACCTCGACATGCTCTCCTGGATTGATTCCAGCGACCCTCCCGTTTACCTGTATTGCGGACAGGAGAATACGCCGCTCACGTATGCAAATCTTTTTCGGTATCTCTACCAGGAATTGAGCAAGAAGCTTCTTGACAGGGCACCGAAGCCTTCCATAAACCTGGATATCCTGCACCACCCGGCTCACACGCGCGCACTCGAGCGCGCCTGCAACGAGAAGGGGGTGTCGTGTTTGGCCGTCTACCGCGACACGCCAAAGGAGAAGCAGGTTGGCGTGTACGATTTCCTGCTGGAACACCTGCGCCGCCAGTGACGCGCTCTTCTGGAGGCTCTCTGCTTCTTCCGTAACGTCTGCCGGTCCGGGCTCCGCGCTTCAATTACGCCCAATTCGCCTCATACAGCGGATGCGGAATGGAAGGAGCCTCTTCATGGCGCGCAGAACCGGCCTTTCTGCCGTTCGAAGTTCTTTCTGCTTGTTTTTTCCCCCAGACTGTGATAAAAACGAAAACCGGGAAGCGTGAATGACTTTTTGTGGTAGAAAAGGAGACATGAAGTCATGAAACACCTTGCAAGAATCACAGCGCCCAAGGAACCAATTAAGCAGCGGCCCGCACTGGCCGATGTCGTAACCCCGGGCTCCAAGAATAAAGGGAAGAATCCCTGATTGGCGGGAGAGGGGTTGGACGTTCCCCAGGAGGGCGGTAGGGCATCGGCGGGCACTAGCCTTGCCGTATATGGGCTGACGCACGCCATCGTGGACGGGGTATGCGCCGCGCTGGCCGCCCACGCTGTGGCCGGGAAGGTGGGAACGCCTTACGCCCTGTGGCTGTGGGTGGTTGCCTACGATACGCTTGCCTTCGGCCTCCAAGTTCCCTTCGGCCACCTCGTCGACAGCCTCCGGGCTCTCCGCGCCTTCGCGGCGGCGGGGTGCCTCTTGGTGGGGTTGGCCTCCTTAACGTGCGGTCTCAGCATGCCCGTCTCGCTGTGCGTGGCCGGACTCGGCAATGCGCTGTTTCACGCGGGCGGCGGCGCAGTCAGCATCAACGCAACCCCGCACAGGGCCACTGGGCCGGGGCTGTTTGTCGCCCCGGGGTGGGTGGGCCTCACGCTGGGTGGGCTTTCCGCCTCCCACGGCGGTTTTTCACCGTACCTGTTCGCAATGCTGCCCCTTCTGGCCTGCCTTGCGCTTTTCGTGGTCGGCGCTCCGTCCACAGGCGATGGCCGTCCCCCCGTTCGTGCGCGGGATGGGCGCTTTGTCCTTGCCTTGGTACTCCTCCTGTCCGCCATCGCCGCCCGGTCACTGCTTGGTCTGGCCGAAAACTTCCCATGGAAGTCAGACACCGCTCTGCTCCTCGCGCTGGCCTGCGCCGTTGCCGGGGGAAAAGCCGCCGGCGGCATCCTGGCCGACCGCTTTGGATGGACGCGCGTGTCGGTGGCCGCCCTTCTGGCGGCCGCCCCCCTGGTTTCGTTCGGAGCAATGCGGCCCGCGTGGGCGATTACGGGCATGTTCCTTTTCCAGATGGCCATGCCGGTCACCTTGGCCTCCGTTGCGGCGCTGTTTCCAGGCCGCGCCGGCTTTGCATTCGGATTGGCTTCATTCGCCCTCATTGCCGGCGCATGGCCAACCTTCACCGCGCTCAAGTCCCCCTTGGGTGACCACATCTTCTTGTTCGTGCTGGCGCTCCTGTCCGCTTCGGCCGTTTTCGGCGGACTACTTGCGCTCCGTCGGCTACTGTCATTGCGCGACGCAAACGAACCCGTGCTGACGCGGCTGTAGATTCCAATGGATGCCGAAAAACGCTACTGGCGGGAGATATACGACGCGGCCGCGTCCCGGTTCGAGGAGGACTGGCGTGTCGGCAGGTGGGTCAGTCCCATTTACTATTCAATGGTTTGCGAGCGCCTGGACAGTCTCTTCACGCCCCTCGAAGGCCGGGGATTGCGCGTCCTTGACGTCTGCTGCGGTTCCGGCACCCTCCTCGAAACGCTCTGCGGGCGCGGCTTCAAGGCCGTTGGCTTGGACTGTTCACGCGGCGTCCTGCAAAGGCTGAAGTCCCATCCCGCACGCCGGGGTCTCGCCGTTGTGCAGGCCGACGCGGTGTCCCCGCCCTTTGCGGACGCATCCTTCGACGTGGTCGTTTCCATCGGCATGCTGCAATGCCTCGAAAACACCCGCGATTACCTAGCCGAACTTGGCCGTCTTCTGGCGCCGCGGCAGGGCCGGCTGGTTCTCCTTTTTTCGCCCTGCGCGTGGCTGGTGAACCGCCGCCGAAACCGTGCCCTGCGGCAGGGCATGTCCGACATGACCCACTATCGGCTGCACCGTCCGGAAAGGATCGTTGCCGACCTGCGGTCACTCGGGTTCGCCGACGTCCGGGCCTCTTCGCTGGTTTATGTCTTCTATGTCCCGCTTCTCCGTCCGCTGCTGCGTTTCATGAACCGGCATATGACGCAGTCTCGCTTCCTGGCGCCTTTCGCAACATCCACGATTATCATCGCGACGAAGACTTCGCGGGAAGAGTAGAATTTGCCGCGCCAAAGTGAAACAGGGACACTCAGGGGTAATTCAGGGGGTAATTCAGGGTAATTCAGGGACAGACTACCAATTCTGTCCAGACAAAGAAATGGCGTACCTGGAGGGACTCGAACCCCCAACCTCTTGGTCCGTAGCCAAGACCGGAAGAGTCGTAAGTGGCTTACATAGCAACGACTTACAGAGCACGAAAAATCCCGTTACCCCAAATGTTACCCCTGAAGAAAAAAGGCCGATATTGGACGCCCTGCGGGGCATGGACAACGACGCGCTGATAGCATTGCTGGCCGAAGCCCTTGCCGGAAAATAGAACGGCGCAGGACCAAAGTCACTGACATTACTGACATAAGGGTCGGCTATCGCCCAATCCGTTGTGAGGGCGCGTGGTGCTTCCGGGGTGAAACCACCCTACCCGGCTCCTGTTCGCGTCTCTGACAGGCGTACAGACCCCTTCCTGATCATTGTCGCGCCCCCGGTGCAGCCACTTTCCACCACTGCGACCACCCGCAGCATATCCCACCGAACGAGTCCTTTCTCGCGCACCTTGCTGCCCTGCGGCTCCGTGACCAGGTGCGACTTCTCCCCAACCGCCCTACCGTGGCATCCAACCGCGGCCATCTCAACCGTCGAGCCGCGGCGTCTCAAGGGGGGGGCAGGGGGGGGTAAAGGTCATTCCAATAGTGACGATGACACCCACTTACCGGCCGCGGATTTTTTTTTGGAATTTTACGCTCTTGAACCCACCCAATCTTGCGGCAGTCCGGGGTTCCCGCGTCAACCCACTGGGCCAGCACATCGGCGGGCATGCGCACGTTCTTACCCAATCGCACCGGACGGGGGCAGAAGCCGTTGTCCCGCCAGCGCCACACACTGCGCGAACCGACCCCAAGCATTTGGGCCACTTCGTTGACGGTCAGGAATTACAGCGTCAGTTCACTTGCCGGCCTGCCCACCGTCTCACCCAACGCCTTGGCTATTGACAGGGCCCATAGGGTAGCAGCTACGTTTCCAGAAGTCCTCGAATCGACTTTCTGTGGAGAGCATCCCGACTTCTGGATGGATAATCCGGAAAAGAATATTGTGGATGCAAAGCATAAGGTTGTTTTTCATTTAACCCCATAAACAGGGACTGTTATACACGGTCCCATTTAACGTAAGGACGTTTTAAGGATTTCAGGCAGGATTTCGGGTGTCAATGTGACTTTGCCAACATTGGCAGTATAACCCAACTTTCCGCCAAATTTGGCGCAATGTTCAACCGCGCAGGACGCGCCCACGGTTTAGGCGTATGGACCAAAGGGACGGTGCTGATCGCGCTTCTCAAGCCATCCTAGACGGTCAGAAACGGAAACCCCGGCCTACAGGTGCAGACCGGGACGGGTGTGGCGGAGGTAATCAGGCATCCGTGACTGCATCTCCTTCGGGGCGCATCAACCCCTATTGACGCCAACCCGGTTTAAGCTCATAATTACTGCAGGCATGTTAGCGGGCATATCCTCGACCCGGGGGCCGGAGGCAAGGGTGTCCGCACCAAACGAATGTTGCGGGATAGCTCAACAGAGGAGAGCCAATATGAAGAGGACAATGTGTGTGTACGGTATTGCAGCGTTGCTGATGTGCCTGATTCTTGCGGGATGCAAAGTGAAACCCACAGGTTCGCTGGATGCGGATTTCGGCGCGAACACGACCACAGGGAGCGCACCGTTGACGGTGCAGTTTACGGACACATCCACCCCGGGTGATTTGGGAATCACGGCATGGCACTGGCTGTTCGGGGACGGCGCGGAAAGTCCCGAGCAGGACCCCACACACGTGTACGCCACGGCGGGCACATATAATGTGTCGCTGGAGGTGACCACGTCGACGGAAAGCGACACGGAGTTGAAGGTAAACTATATTACCGTGTCCACCGTTTCGCCCGAGGGTGAGAGTGAAGGCGAGCCAGAGATGATACTGCTTCCCGGCAATATCCCACTGGAGCTGGTGCGCATACCGGCGGGAACGTTCACCATGGGTAGCCCAGACACAGAGTTGGATCGGGACAGTGACGAAACCCAGCATTCGGTGACACTGAACTCTTTCTGGATGGGCAAGTATGAATTGACGCAGGCGCAGTGGAAGGCGGTGATGGGCGGGGCGAACCCCTCACATTTCCAGGGCGGAAGTTATGGCAACACGGACAACTATCCGGTGGAGACGGTGTCTTGGAATGATGTCCAGCTGTTTATCACGGCGCTTAACGCGCACATTACGGCAACAGGCCAGGGGGCGGCGACGATGCGCCTGCCTTCGGAATCGCAGTGGGAATATGCCTGCCGTGCCGGGAACCATGTGCCTCCGACGCGTTTCTACTGGGGAGATGACTTGGACTACGCCGATATTCTCAATAACGCTTGGTTGATCGGCAACAGTCTGAGTCAGACACACAATGTGGGCGAGAAAACCGTGAATGACTTCGGCTTGTACGACATGAGCGGGAATGTACGGGAGTGGTGTCAGGATTGGTATCACGCTGACTACGCCGCCGCGCCAACAGACGGGAGCGCGTGGGAGGTTCCTGCCGGGTTGTCCCGCATCCTTCGGGGTGGAGGTTGGTACCAATACGGTGACGCATGCCGTTCGGCTTATCGCACTTACCGCGAGCCGTACAGCGAATTCGACTACCTCGGATTCCGTCTCGTCAGGTAATTGGAGCGCAATTGCTTATCCACGTAGGGTCAGAATACTCAACTGACCTGTAAGTGCCGGGTTTTCAATGGGTTGCATTTTGCCCCGTCGTCGCGCAGTCGACGGAATACGTTGCGGTGCAGGTTCATCGGACTTTTTGCTGGCCAAGCGGCCGCGGCCGTCACATATCCACCACCTTGAACGCCTATGTTTAGCAGTAAATCCGCGATCCGTATTCAGACGAATTCTCCGATTACGGTATCTGTCGAAGAGGTGTTGTGACCCGGCCATCCGCCTGCATCCACCGGACAACGTCACTCTGCCGCCAGCGAATAGACTTGCACATCTTCAGCGGGGTCGAACAAAAGCCCATGTTGCGCCATACTCTCGTCAGACGGTTTGACACGCGGCGCATTTTTCGTGTAACATTCCGCCGCTTCTGCCGGATGGTCAAATTGGTGATGCTCCTGACTCTGGATCAGGTTAACGTCAGGTTCGAATCATAGTCCGGCAACCAGAGAGTTTAACCCAGTCGGTTCGCCGATGTTACGTATTCCGTGGCCCGATCATCTAGGGGTTAGGATGTGGGATTCTCAGTCCCATCACCGGGGTTCGAATCCCCGTCGGGCTGCCATGGAAATTCAAGGACTTGCGAAGTGATTCGTGGGTCCTTTTCTATTGCTCAGGAGAGGGATTAGGGGACGTATCCCCTCCCAAATGCGGTATGATGCGCCGCGTGTTTCAAGTGAAGCGCGTGGGGCTCTTCAATCCGACGCCGTCTCCGAAGGATGGAGTTGAATCATGCCGACGAAACGACGCAAGAGACCCCGTTCCGCGCTACGCAATATCGTGCTGGT
>CAIJOU010000256.1 GCA_903822375.1 Candidatus Hydrogenedentota bacterium | reverse complement strand
GCCGGCGATGAAGGAGCAGATGAACGGGAGGAAGGACAGGTTGAAGGGATAGTTCCACGGCGAAATGATGAGCACGGTGCCCATGGGCTCAAAGACCACCTTCGATTTCTTGCCGAAAAGCACGAACGGCGTGGGGACGGCCTGGTCGGCCAGTATCTTCACCGCGTGCTTCTGGTAATAGTCGATGATGTCGACCGCCGGAAAAACCTCGCACGACAGCGCATCGAAGAGGCTCTTGCCCGCCTCGTCTGTAATCTGCTGGGCAATCGCGCGGCGGTTCTTGATTATGTACTGCTTGACCTTGTCCAGTTCGTCCAGCCGCTGGCGCACGGTCATGCGCCGTATTTTCTCAAATGCGGCGTGGGCGCGCTCGTAGACCCGGTCCACCTCTTCCGGGGTGGGCTCTTCGACGCGGTAAAGCTCCGCACCGGTGCGCGGATTGTTCACAACAATGACGGGCCGCCCGGCGGCGGCGTTTTCTGATGCAGAGTCCATGACAGAAGACTCCTCGGGGGTTGCGTTCCGGCCGCGGTTGCGGCCTGACGGGCCAGCGTGCCAAAATAGCGCACCGTCGGTCTGCGGAACCGTTCTAGAAACAACTATACACAACCGGCGCATTTCTTGCATCCCGGACACCCCCCTGGGGACCTGACAGGCCGGGGAATAGAGAGCATGCCGCATGCTGTTGCCCACATAAGTGGCTGAGGCAGGGCGGATGGAGTGGCTTGCGCACTCAAACCACGAATTATGGAGAAC
The DNA here is from genome assembly GCA_903822375.1 of Candidatus Hydrogenedentota bacterium. Taxonomy (GTDB): domain Bacteria; phylum Hydrogenedentota; class Hydrogenedentia; order Hydrogenedentales; family CAITNO01; genus CAITNO01. Next base: position 7,716 of record CAIJOU010000256.1, on the reverse strand, counting down.
ACTGAATGTCCACGCCGAAAGACAGCTTGGAAACCGCCGCCTACGAGGGAAGCCGCGTCGAGCGCAGCACCCGCGAGGTGGAGGACCTTGCCAAGGGCGAATACAAATATGGCTGGACCACCGACATTGAAACCGACACCTTCCCCAAGGGCCTGAACGAGGACATTATCCGTGCCATTTCGGCCCGCAAGCAGGAGCCGGAGTGGATGCTGGAGTGGCGGCTGAAGGCCTACCGCAACTGGCTGCGCATGGACGAGCCCACCTGGGCCAAAGTCCACTACGAGAAGCCGGACTTTCAGGACCTGCGCTACTACTCGGCCCCCAAGGCCAGGAAAGGCCCGAAGAGCCTGGACGAGGTGGACCCCAAACTGCTGGAAACCTTCGCGAAACTGGGCATCCCGCTCGACGAGCGCAAGCTCCTGGCGGGCGTGGCCGTGGACGCCGTGTTCGACAGCGTTTCCGTGGCCACGACGCACAAGGAAATCCTGGGCAAACGGGGCATCATTTTCTGCCCCATCTCCGAGGCCCTGCGCGAGCACCCCGAATTGGTCCAGAAATACATCGGCAGCGTGGTGCCCACGGGCGATAACTTTTATGCGGCGCTCAACTCGGCCGTGTTCAGCGACGGCTCCTTTGTTTACGTGCCCAAGGGCGTGAAATGCCCCATGGACCTGTCGACCTATTTCCGCATCAACGCCTCCGAAACGGGCCAGTTTGAACGCACCCTGATCATTGCCGACGAGGGCGCCGAGGTGAGCTATCTGGAGGGCTGCACCGCGCCGATGCGCGACGAGAACCAGCTGCATGCCGCCGTGGTGGAGCTGATCGCGCACAAGGACGCCACGATTCGCTATGCGACGGTGCAGAACTGGTACGCCGGCGACGAGCAGGGCCGCGGCGGGATTTTCAACTTTGTGACCAAGCGCGGCAAGTGCGAGGGCGCCAATTCGCACATTTCCTGGACGCAGGTGGAAACCGGTTCGGCGATTACCTGGAAATACCCGAGCTGCCTGCTCATGGGCGACAACTCGGTGGGCGAATTCTACTCGGTGGCGCTGACGCGCAACATGCAGCAGGCCGACACGGGCACCAAGATGACCCATCTCGGCCGCAACACGCGCAGCACCATCATTTCCAAGACCATTTCGGCGGGCCGCAGCGACAACAGCTACCGCGGCCTGGTCCGGGTCATGCCCAAGGCGGAAAACAGCCGCAACTACACCCAGTGCGACAGCCTGCTGCTGGGCGACCAGTGCGGGGCGAACACCTTTCCGTACATCGACGTGCGCAACACGTCGGCCCGGGTGGAGCATGAGGCGTCCACGTCAAAGATCAGTGAGGACCAGTTGTTCTACTGCCAGTCGCGCGGCATCGGCCCCGAGGACGCCATCTCGATGGTGGTGAACGGCTTCTGCAAGGAAGTGTTCGACCATCTGCCGATGGAGTTCGCCGTGGAGGCGTCGCGTTTGCTCAGTGTCAGCCTTGAAGGGAGTGTCGGATAATGCTCGAAATCAGCAACCTGCATGCGTCCATCGCGGGCAAGGAAATACTCAAGGGTATTAATTTCTCGGTGAAGGAGGGCGAAGTCCACGCGATTATGGGGCCGAACGGTTCGGGAAAGAGCACGCTCGCCCAGGTGCTCGCCGGACACGAGGCCTATGATGTGGACCTTGAAAAGAGCAGGGTAACGTTCCTGGGCCAGGACCTGCTCGACCTGCCCGCCGAGGAGCGGGCCCGGCTCGGCCTGTTCCTGGCGTTTCAGTATCCCGTGGAAATCCCCGGCATATCGAACAGCTACTTCCTGCAGGCCGCGATGAACGAGATCCGCAAAAGCCGGGGTCTGGACGAGCTGGATGCGATGGACTTCGACGAACTGCTGCAGGAAAAGATGAAGATGGTCGAAATCGACCCGGGCTTCGCGTCGCGCGCCGTCAATGCCGGTTTTTCGGGCGGCGAGAAGAAGCGCAACGAGATACTCCAACTCGCCGTGCTCGAGCCGCGGCTGGCCATTCTCGACGAGACCGATTCGGGCCTCGACATTGACGCGCTCCGGATCGTCTCCGAGGGCGTGAACAGGCTCAGGTCGCCCAACCGCGCGTTCATCCTGGTGACCCATTACCAGCGCCTGCTCGACTACATCGTCCCCGACTTCGTGCATGTGCTCTACAAGGGGCGCATTGTGAAATCGGGCGGGCGTGAACTCGCGCTGGAACTGGAAGAAAAAGGCTACGACTGGATTAGAACCGAGGAGGATGCCGGCGCGCCGGTATGAGAGGACAAGCAGTGCCGACCACGACCACAGAAGCACCGGTCTTTGACCTGACGCGGGAGCACTTCCTGCGCGACATGAGACGGCTTGCCGAAACGCCGGCGCCCGTGTGGCTCAAGAAGCTGCGCATGGACGGCGAGACGCTCTTTGCCGGGACCGCGTTTCCGCACACCAAAATGGAAGAGTGGCGCGAAACGAATCTCGCGCCGCTGGTGGAAACGCCCTACTACTCCATGACCGGTCTGCCGCGCCACACGCTTGCGGGCTTCGACACCGCGCCCTGCCGGGTGGACGGCTGGATCAATCTCGTGTTCGTGGACGGCTTTTTTGATGCGGCGGTCTCCGACGCGTCATTGCTTCCCTACGGCGCCCATGCGGGCAGCCTCGCCCAGGCCATGACGGGTCCCGCGGAAAAGATAGTCCAGAAGCATCTGGGCTCATGCCTGGGCAAACGCAGCGCCTACACCGCGTTGAATACGGCATTCATTCAGGACGGCCCGTTCCTCTACGTTCCCCAGGGCGTGGAACTCGACCGGCCCGTGAATTTCATCTGCATTGCCACCGAACGCCAGGAGAATGTGGCCGCGCACTACCGGGGACTCTTTGTGCTCGACGCCATGGCCAGGGCCACCGTTGCGGTGACCTGCATCTCGATGGGCGCCGGCGGGAACCACTTCGACAACGTGGTCGAGGAGGTCGTCATCGGTGACGGCGCGGCGCTCACCCGCTGCGAGATCATCGACGCGGGCGCCACGGGACGGCGGCTCTGCACCACCGAAACCCGGCAGGGCCGGGACAGCCGGCTTGAATCGTTCAGTATCACGCTCGGCGGCGCGATTGTGCGCAACCAGTTGTGCGTCATGCTCGACGGGCCCGGCGCGGAGGCCCACCTGAACGGGCTGTACCTGAACGCGGAAGCGGGGCTGGTCGACAACAACCTGCACCTGACCCACGCCGCGACGAACTGCACCAGCCGCATCGCCTACAAAGGCGTGCTTGACGGGACCAGCCGCTCGGTGTTCACCGGGCGCGTGCTGGTGGTGCCCCATGCGCAGAAGACGGACTCGGTGCAGTTGAACAACAACCTGATACTTTCCGACACGGCGCGGGTGGAGACCCGGCCGCAGTTGGAGATCTATGCCGACGACGTGAAATGCACCCACGGCGCGACCGTGGGGCCGCCGCCGCCGGAGATCGTGTTCTATTTCCGCAGCCGCGGTGTGGATGAGAAGACCGCACGCGGCATGCTCACCTACGGCTTTGCCGAAGACCTCGCCGGGCGCATCCCCGATCCCGCGCTCCGGCAGAAGGTGGACGGCATTATCTACCGGCGCTTCAGTCCCGGCATTAACGGATAACCCCATGGCAGTAACCGCCCCACACTGCGATTTGACCCCCGCGGCCCCCTATGACGTGGACCGCGTGCGCCGTGATTTCCCGATTCTGTCGCGCACGGTGCGCAACGGCAAGAAACTCGTGTACCTCGACAACGCGGCCACCTCGCAGAAGCCGCAATGTGTCATCGACGCCATTTCCCGCTACTACAGCGAGGACAACGCGAACGTGCACCGCGGGGTGCACTATCTGAGCCAGCGCGCCACGGACCTCTACGAGGACGCCCGGCACAAGATCAACAGTTTCCTGGGGACCATGGTGGGCTGCGAGACGATCTTCACCCGCGGTGCGACCGAGGCGATTAACCTCGTGGCCCACGGCTTCGGCAAGGGTTTCGTCAACGCGGGCGACGAGGTGCTCATCTCGCACATGGAGCACCACTCCAACATCGTGCCGTGGCAGATGCTGTGCGAGGCGCGCGGCGCCACGCTGCGCGTGGTCCCGATCAACGACGACGGCGAACTCATCATGGAGGAGTTTGACCGGCTGCTCAACGAGCGCACCAAGATGGTCAGCGTGACCCACGTGTCCAACGCGCTCGGTACGGTGAACCCCGTGGCCGAGATTTGCCGCAAGGCCCGCGAGGCCGGCGCGCGGGTGCTCATCGACGGCGCCCAGAGCGCGCCGCATGCGCCCATCGACATGAAGGCCATCGGCGCCGACTTCTTCGTCGCCGCCGGGCACAAGATGTACGGGCCGACCGGCGTGGGCGTGCTCTACGGCCGCGCGGAACTGCTCGACCGCATGCCGCCCTGGCAGGGCGGCGGCGACATGATCCTGTCGGTGACCTTTGAGAAGACCACCTACGCGCACATCCCGGCGCGCTTCGAGGCGGGCACGCCCCCCATCGCCGAGGTCATCGGTCTGGGCGAGGCGGCCGACTACCTCACCAAGCTCGGCATGGACAAGGTGGCGCAGCACGAGCACGACCTGATGGTGTACGGCACGGAGCAGTTGAAGCAGGTGCCCGGGCTGACGATCATCGGCAATGCCAAAGAGAAGGCCGGGGCCATATCCTTCACCATGGACTGCGCCCACCCGCACGACATCGGCCAGCTCCTCGACGACGAGGGCATTGCGGTGCGCGCGGGACACCATTGCGCGCAGCCTGTCATGCGGCGCTACGGCGTGGCCGCCACCGCCCGCGCGTCCTTCGGCCTCTACAACACCCGTGCGGAAATCGACGCGCTGGTCGCCGGCCTGTTCAGGGTCAGGGAGATGTTCGCCTAATGTCAGAAGCACGCGCCATGTACGAGCAGGTCATCCTTGACCACAACAAGAACCCGCGCAATTTCGGGCCCATGGCGGAGCCCGATCGGGTCGTTGACGGGTTCAATCCGCTCTGCGGCGACACGCTCAAGATCTACCTCAAGTTCGACGGCGATCTTGTCTCCGACATCAAATTCGAGGGACAGGGTTGCGCCATATCGAAATCCTCCGCTTCCCTGATGACCACCTTGGTCAAGGGCAGGACCCGCGCCGACGCCCAGGCGCTGTTCGACGCCTTTCACCACATGCTCAAGACCGACCACACCGCCCCCGTCGACGAGGCGGCCCTGGGAAAGCTCAAGGTCTTTGCCGGTGTCCGCGAATTCCCGGTGCGGGTGAAGTGCGCCACCCTCGCATGGCATGCCTTGGACTCCGCGCTGAAAGAAGAACTGCCCGAGGAACCCGTCACGACGGAGTAGGGCAACGCCCCGCGCTCTTCGATGGCATCGTAATCATGGAAGTGCCGCAGAGAATTGGGGAAGAAGGAGGTCTATGCGCTTCTTGTATTCATGCGGGCGGCTGACCGCCCTTGGCATGCTTATGGTTCAATACGCCTTTGCCGTGACCCCCACGGCGGCGGAATTGGCGCAGGCGAAGGATTGGACAACCAAACACCTCGCGACGGCGTCCGCGCCGGTATTCTCGTTTGTCTACGGCGATCAGGCTTCCGCGGCCCTGCTGAAAGACTGGACCGGCACCGCGTCCTCCCGTAGGGTCGACGCTGACAAGACTGAACACACGCTCGCCTGGACCGACCCGAAGTCAGGGCTGACCGTACGTTGCGTGGCGATCGAATACACCGACTTCCCGGCCGTGGAATGGACGCTGTGGTTCAAGAACACCGGAAAGACCGACACCCCCATCCTGCAGGAAGTATTGGCCCTCGACACGCTCTTTGAGTCTTCCACCGACAAGGACGGCTTTCGCCTGCTCCACGCACGCGGTAGCCATGAGGAGGCGCGCGATTTCCTGCCGGAGGAAACGGTGCTGGACCAGCCGCTGCATTTCGCGCCCGACGGCGGCCGCTCCTCCGACGGGGTGATGCCCTTCTTCAACCTCATCAGGCCCGATCGCGACGGCACCATAATCGCTGTTGGCTGGACCGGACAATGGGCCGCATCCTTCGCGCCCGAGGTCTCGGGCACCCACGTCCGTACCGGCATGGAACGCACCCATCTGCTGCTCCATCCCGGCGAGGAAATCCGCACCCCCGCGATGCTGCTGCTGTTCTGGTCGGGCACCGAGTCCATCCGGGGCAACAACCTGCTGCGCGCGCTGCTGCTGAAGCACTACACGCCGCGTCCCGGCGGCAAGACCGTGGAGCCGCCCATCGCCGCATCGCCCCACGGCGTGATCCCGTTCGAGAAATCCTCCGAAGCCAATATGATCGAAGGCATCAACAACATTGCGGCGCACAAGTTTCCGGTGGACACCTGGTGGATCGATGCCGGCTGGAATGGCGGACAGGACATGTGGGCCCGCGCCGTCGGCACCTGGACCGCCAACCTGAAACGTTACCCGAACGGCCTCAAACCCGTGGGTGACGCGGCCCATGCCAACGGCCTGCGTTTCCTGGTCTGGTTCGAGCCCGAGCGCGTCATGCCCGGCACCTGGCTTTACGACAACCACCCCGATTGGCTGCTCAAACCCGCGAACACGCCCATGCCCTGGCGTTACCAGGAAAACGACAAGTTCCACATGCTCAATCTGGCAAACCCGGAGGCGCTTGCGTGGGTCAAGTCCGAATACTCGCGCATCATCGGCGAGGCCGGAATCGACATTTACCGCCAGGATGCCAACCTGTCGCCGCTGTGGTACTGGCGCAACGGCGAGTCCGAAGACCGTCAGGGCATGAACGAGATACGGCACGTCATGGGGCTTTATGATTTCTGGGACACGCTGACGCGCGACCACCCCAATCTGCTCATTGACAACTGCGCCAGCGGCGGGCGCCGCATCGATTTCGAAACCATGCGCCGGGCCCTGACCCTCACCCGCAGCGACCATATTTGGGACCCCATTGCCGACCAGGAAATGACCCCGGCGCTGTCGCTGTGGATGCCCTACGTCGGTATTGGTGCGGTGGTTCCCGACACCTACCAGCTGCGCGGCGGCATGGGCCCCCACATCAGCCTGCCCTACGACTGGTACCACGAGGGCGACATGTGGCAGAAAGCCGCCGCCATGATCGGGCAGGTTAAGTCCGTCCGGCACCTGTTCACCGCGGACTACTACCCGCTCGCCCCCTACAGTCTCGACAAGAACCGCTGGGCGGCGTGGCAGTACCACGATGAGGCCAAGGGCGAGGGCCTGTTGCTCGCGTTTCGCCGCGACGACTGCGCCGAAGACCATCTGCGGGTGATGCCGCGTGGACTGGACCCTGCGAAGACCTACACCATCACCGACTGGGACAACACACCGTCGCGTGATTTCAGCGGCAAAGAACTTGCCGCCGGATTCGACATGACCATCCCCGCCAAGCCCGGCGCGGCGGTGATTCACTACCAGGCGAAATAGACAAGGACGCGTCCGCCGGGGGACTGCCACCCGTTTCCCGCAAGAGTCTCTGGGTTGTAACAGGAACTCTCTTGGAAATGGGTGGCTGTACCCGTGCCCGCGAACGCCCCAGTGACTCGGGTACAGGCACCTATTTCCGATTCGGGCTCCTGTTGACATACCCAAAGTCAGTGGCGGAAATAGGTGCCAGTGGACCTGTTGAATAACCCTTGCATTGGTACATATTTGTGATATACTAGTATCGCAACTGGAGGACATGCGATGCT
>CAIJOU010000255.1 GCA_903822375.1 Candidatus Hydrogenedentota bacterium | reverse complement strand
GGCATTGATAATCGTGGGGACAACCCCCCTGGCGGGAAGGTCCTGTTCCAGCAGCTTTGCGAAATTAATCAGCGTGCCGCGCGGGGCCGTGGTGGATTCGCCGAACAGCACGATGGTGGCGGGTTTCGCCGCCGTGGCCACCGCGACGTTGCCACCGAGCAGCCACGCCGCGCTGAAGCGGGCGCAACGCAGGTCACGGCCACCGGGCACGTCCTGCTGCCACACCGCGAGCAGGGTGCCGTCGGGAGCCTGCTCGCAGGAGGGGTAGGACGCCTGTCCAGTATAGGGAAAGCCGATGTCCCGGGGCGCGGTCCAAGTCTTGCAGCCGTCAAAGGACGCGGCCGCGCACAGGGGAAAGCGGTCGGCGGCGTTGTCCCACACGCACCAGATACCCTTGTGTCCGCCAGCCTCGAAACGGCCTAGGGCCGCGGGAGCGTTCGTGCCGCGCAAAGGACTTGGCTGAATGTCATGCCAGGTCAGGCCCTCGTCGGTGCTGTGCGCCTCGTACAGGGCCTTCGCGCCGGTGCGCATGAGCATGTAAACAGAACCGTCATCGAGTACCACAAGGGCGGGCTCATCTGTTCCCGAGACCGCGCCGCCGTTCAACCGTTCATAGGTGGCGGTGGTGTCGCCGCCGTTGGTCCATGTCAGGCCGTTATCGGTCGAGCGCATCACCCCGGCACGCAGGTCCATTTGGCCCTCTTCCTGCAGCGTCCTGCCCTGCTCGCAGGGCACGTCCCACGAGTAACCCAGCAGCAGCGTGCCCGACGGAAGACGCACCGCGCGGTGGCATTTCCCGCAGGTGTAGCGATGGTTCATGGGAATCTCGTACAGCTCGCCCCAGTGCCTGCCGTAGTCCTCGCTGCGCACACACCATGTCTTGGAAGTGCGAATGCCCTCCGAAAAGTCCACGGTGGTGCAGGTGACCAGCACAGCCCTGTCCAACACCACAATGCTTGGGTCGGCATCGAGCAGGCCTGGATGGTCAATCAGCACCTTATGTTCGGTCCACCGGCACAACCCGTCGCGCGAACTGACGCCGACCACGGCGAAATCGCTGGAATCCGGCTTGTAGCGCGCCCACACGACGAGGATGCTCTCGTCCGAAAGGCGTGCCATGCACGGCAGGCCGTGGTTCCACCCGTCCCCGTGCGAGGCAATCGTGTCCTGCGCGAAGAAGGCGTAATCGGATTGGGATGCAGGTGCCGCGACTAGAATTGTCATTGCCAGCATAATCAATGCATTCATGACAGCCTTCCGTGAATCGTTGTCGGGGATGATTCACCCCTCCATGGAACACGAGGAGGGTGGCCGTTGTCAATCAGGGCCGTGGCCACTGCTTCGGCAAAAGCTCCCGAAGACCGGCCTGTGTAAGGAATAGGTGAATTGCACGTTATCTCGAGAATCGGAGGTGTTTTCAGTCTCGCGGTTCGTGGGCGGACTCGTTCACAGGGCGATATAGAGTGCTATAATGATTTACCAATCTTCTCTAACACATGGAGGCCATGACCGACTTGACGAATGCAGAGAAGGTCCGAATAGTCAAGCGACATACGGAAGATGATGTTCCGCTGACCGAACTGAGCGACGAGTACGGTGTCAGCCCCGATCAAATCTATACATGGCAACGGCAGTTGGCCGAGGCGACGGTCAGCCGACGTTTCTTGGATGCCGGATTGGTCACCCGGGATCAACTCCGAAGAGCCCTCGTTTATCAGCGGGCACATGGGGGCAGAACGGTTGACGCTCTGATTGAATTGAGTTTCCTGCGTCCGGAGATCTTTGTGAATTTCATGGCGCAGCAGCCCGGAATCCCCAGCCTGAATCTGCGTCAGTACAAAATCGATTCAAGCGTTGCCGCCCTTGTCTCCAAGGAATTTGCCGAGGAACGACTGGCGCTGCCCATAGACCGGTTGGGGCGGTTGTTGACGGTGGCCATGGCGTGTCCTTTGGATGACGATACCATCCGCGAGATATCCAAGTTGACCGGATTGAGGACAAAACCCGTCTTTGCCGAGCAACTCGACATCGAATGGGCCATCGAGCGATTGTGGGGCGGGGAAAGTGAAGCGGGTCACGTTTCCAATGAACCAGCCCCAATCGCAGTTAGGGCGGCATCGCATGAATTGCGTCCGCTCCAGGCACCCGACATCGTGAAAATGATTGGACAGGTCTCCTCGCTTCCATTGGTTCCCGGTTCCAATTATCTTCTTCAGCAGGCAATGGCCACGGGGAGTGTTAACGAAGAGAACCTTGCCCGAATAATGAAGCTGGACCCGCTGATGGCCGCCCGGTTGCTTGCTTTGGCAAACGCCGAGCCATTTGGCCAGACAGGGCAAGTGTATTCACTTCGGCAGGCCATCCGGCTGTTGGGGCCCGAAAAGGCCTGTACGCTTGTGAGTGCCGCGGACACGATACTTCCGTACAGTCATTGGCAGCGGTTCTCTCTTCAAGGATACTGGACCGACGCTCTGTGCTGTGCCAAGGCCGCATCGCTTCTTGCGGAACGCTGCGGAATGGGGAGAGATGAGGATTTTTACACCGCCGGGCTACTGCACGATATTGGTCGCATTGTACTGTTTGAGATTCTGCCTCAGCACTATGTGCAAACCGATGTTGACACAAGAGGCATCGGTTTGCTTATCCAAGAGAATGAATTGGTGGGCATGCCGCACTCGGTCGCGGGGTATGAACTGGCGAAACACTGGCATCTCCCCGTAGAGTTTGCGGAGGCCATTCGTTCACACCATTTTCCAGAACAGGCACAGAATTCGTCCGATTTCTCGGCCGTTGTCAGTATTGGCAATGTCATGGCGGATCGCGCCATGAAATCGGGGGCCATGGACGATGAAAGTCTGGACGAATGCCGGGTGGCAATGAAGATGATTGGATTGGAGGAACAAGCCCTTAGAAGCATCTTTGACGACTATTTGACGCTTCTTCCTGCCCTGTTCCTGGATGACGTTGCTGTCTAGGCGATACTTCTCTTTTCCAATGCCCTTGTGTCCGGTCCCTTTTGCTTGCCGTTATTGATGGCCTGAAAAGATCTCTTGTAGCCATGCCCATGTGGTGAAATGCGCGGCGATGTCGGGTTTGCCCCGGATAGTGTGTCATGCCGAACGCGTTTGCATCCTCTGGGCAAAAAGGGCATGGTCGGAAACAGCTTCAAGCGGTTCAGGTGTGTGTTGGATTGCCCGTGTTGAGGTGCGCTGCGGTGCGGCAACCTGCCACAAACGCTTCGCTGCCATACTCCGTGGGAAGGGGCGGCAAGTTCGAATCCTAGTAGGCGCGCAATTCTTGTTCTTGCGCTACTGGCTCAGCGCGATGCGTTCATCCTCCAGGTCGGCATATTCCAGCGCAATAGCCCTGAAGTCTTCCTTCACATCGAGAAACGCATCTATCATTAGTGGATCGAAGGCCGTTCCGCGGTTCTCCGCCATGATTTCCACGGCCGTCGAGTGGGGGAATGGGGATTTGTATACGCGCCGACTGATGAGGGCGTCGTATACGTCCGCAACGGCCATCAGACGTCCGCACAGTGGAATATCCTCGCCGGCCAGTCCGTTCGGATAGCCGGTTCCATCCCACCGTTCATGGGGAGATTCCGCTATGTCACGCGCAAAACGAAGGAAGGAGTTGGAGCCCAGGCGTCTCTCTGCCGCCACTATTGACGCATAACCCAAGGTCGTGTGCGTCTTCATGATCTCAAATTCTTCCCGGGTCAACGACCCCTCCTTGCGCAGAATTCCGTCGGGAATGCCGATTTTGCCAAGGTCGTGCAACGGCGCCGACCTGCAAATCTGGATAATCAGGTCTTCATCAAGGGGCGGCGTGTAATCGCCTTTTTCAGAAAGGCGCAGCGCCAGGCGGCCGATATAGTTGCAGGTTCGGCGAATGTGCCCGCCCCCCTCTGGATCCCGGCACTCGGCGAGGGTGCCCAGGCTCTCGATGGTCGCTTCCTGGGTTCGCGTCAATTCCCGCGTGCGTTCATCCACAAGTTCGGCAAGACGGTCGCTTCGCCGTTTGAGGTTTATGTGGTTGCGCACCCTGGCTTTCACAAGTGCCGGACTGACCGGTTTGGTGATGTAGTCGACGGCACCCAGTGCCAACCCGTACGCCTCATCAGCCTCCTCCATCATGGCCGTCAGAAAGATTACCGGGATTCCGCGCGTGATGGGGGAGTGCTTGAGCTGTCGGCACACTTCGTACCCGTCCATTTTGGGCATGCGTATGTCCAAAACAATAATATCGGGAAGATACTCGGCGGCGAGGTCCAGGGCTGTCTCACCGTTGTCGGCGGTCATCACCATGAATTCATCTGAAAGCGCGTGACTCAGAACGTCCAAATTCATCGGGGCGTCGTCAACCACAAGAACCGTCCCGCGTTGTGGAATGGTCATAAAACAGATTCTCCCTGTTCTCGTCCCTGTGCCCTTGGGAGTGCCTGTGATTCCGAAGTTGCCGCCAAGGACCATAACCAGCAGTCAGCACGGGAGCAGGCTTGCGAAGGTCTGTTCACAACAGCTTCCTGATGCCCGCCTGTTTGCGGGCATCGGCAACGGCCAGCAGGCACCCGCTGTCTCTGGCCGTGGCCTGAACCCTCTTACGCAATCAAATGTGCCCATGGTTTGGAGCAGAATCACATTGCCCATAGCTTAAAGAATCGTATGGCGCAATGCAATAATCTGGGGAGATGTGGCGCGTAATAAGCACCTGCTGACGGCTGTGCCCGTGTTCGGTACGTCCCCTCCTAGTGTTCCGCGCCGATCTGTCGGGCCGTGCCATCGCCGGTATCTTTCGCTTTTCGGGCATACAATATACGGTGTATTTTCGCCGTGTTACCACAATTTGTGTATAATGGAGGGGCATTGCAGACCGGTCCTATAGACCATCTGGTGGAAGCAATTGACAAAGACTGGCGACATATTGCCCAGCCCAAAGGGAGCATGGCTTTCCGCCCTGGGGTGCATGGCCCTTTTGCTCTTCGTTTGGACAGGCTTTGCCCTGGCGGCCAGCACCGAATGGGTGCGCATAGAGGGCGTTGAAGACGGGGCCCTCCTGGTGGAACTGCGCGCCGCTTCGGGACTGGCGCGCATGTCAGACACCAGCACGTTTACGGACGACTGGCTTCGCAGGAAGGCGGAGAAAGACGCCGTGGAGCTTCTGAAGGTGCTCCATGCGGCCGGTTTCCATGACGCCACGATTGCTTCCGACGTTTGCCAGCGCGAGGGCCATAGAACCATCCTGTTCTCCGTGCAGGCAGGCCCCTTGTACACATTTGACGGCCCCGAACTCCTATTTCGGGGTTCCGTCGTCCCTGCCGTAGTCGCCGACATAAAACAACATCTTTCTGTAAAACCAGGCACCGCGGCCCGTGCACAGGACGTGGTCGAGGCGGAAAAGGGAATACTCTCCCGACTCCGTGACGCCGGCTATCCTTTTGCGCAATTCGCGGACAGAAAAGTCATCGTAGACCGCGATGCCCGCACAGTCCATGTGGTTTACGACGTGGACGCCAGAGCGGTCTGCCACTTCGGCCCCGTTGTGGTTGAGGGGCTTGAGCATGTGGCGGAAAGCGTTGTTCTGGCGGAACTGCGCTGGAAAGAGGGGGACGAATACAAACAGAAACTTGTTGGAAAGGCACGAAACAGGTTGCTGAAGACCAATCTCTTCTCAATGGTGGACATCGAAGCCCAGGCTTCCGCCACCGAGGGAGAGGCCTGCATGCATGTGCGCGTTGTTGAGCGCAAGCCAAGGTCCATTGCCTTGGGCGTCCAGTATCGAACGGAAGAGGGACCGGGCCTGCATGCCATGTGGGAGCATAGAAACCTTCGCGGCATTGGACAACGGCTTGAACTGGTGGGGGACCTTTCCGCCATCGACCAGGCCTTTTCCGCGAAATACATTATGCCCCGTTTCATGAATCCCGACCAGACGCTTTCCCTGGGCTTGAAGGCCGCAAACGACACGCCAAACGCGTACGACAGCCGCGCCGTGGACACCACGCTTTGGCTTGAACGCAGGTTTGGAGAGGACTTTACCGCTGGAACGGGACTCTCGATGCGTTACAGTCGTGTAAAACAGCAAAATGTCTTTGACGACTTTCTGCTGGGTTCCATGCCAGTGCAGGCGGTGCTGGACACGAGAAATGACCGGCTAAACCCCAGTTCGGGCATACGCGCCTCGTTCCGGGAAGAGCCGTTCCTCGACCTGGCTGGGTCAGGCGCCCTTTTCCTGAAGAGCGACTGGACCGTGATGGGCATGCATTCGCTTGCCGACGACGGAGACTGGGTGCTCGCGGCGCGTTTGAGGCTTGGCACACTGTCGGGAGATGAGCTTCTGCATATCCCGGCAGACATTCGCTTCTATGCCGGCGGAGGCGGTTCGATTCGCGGCTTCGGCTATCAGAAGGCCGGTTCCCTTGACAAAGACGGCAACCCCATCGGCGGCAGATCGCTTGCCGAATGGACCATTGAAATGCGGAAGAAGGTCACCGAGCGCATCGGCTTGGCCGCTTTGATTGACGGCGGTGGGGCTTTCTCTTCCCAATTTGCCGATTTCTCGCAGCCGATTTTCTGGGGTGGCGGGGTCGGGTTGCGCTACTTCACACCGATTGGCCCCATTCGCTTCGACATCGCGGCCCCGCTCAATCCGCGCAGTCATGTCGATGCCGTCCTGCAGTTCTATGTGAGCGTTGGGCAGGCCTTCTAATATGGCCCCCGGTCCGGAAATCACTGTTTCCCGACGCCGCGTCATGCGGTGGACCGGGCGCGGTGTCTTGCTGTTGTTCCTGTTGCCTCTTCTGCTTGGAGCAACGCCGCCAGGGTTGTGGCTGTGTGCAAAGTCCGCCTCGGGACTCGTCTCCGCGTTTACCCCCTATATCCTGCATGTTTCCGGCCTGACCGGCATGCTTCCGTTTTCACTGCACATCGACCGCGTGGAACTGCTCGACCGGGCCGGTCCTTGGCTAACCGTGGAGAATCTTGCAGTTCGGGCGCGTGCCAAGGAACTTCTCACCGGCCATTTCCACGTGCAGGATCTTTCCAGCACCGGGGTCCGCTGGGAGCGCCGTCCAATCCAGGAAAAGCGGTGGCGCATACCCCAGATTCCCGGCCTTCGCTTTTATCCGGCCGTGGACAACGTTTCCATTACAACGTTAACGTTGGGGCGGGAGGTCATCGGTCGTCCCCTTGCCGTGGCGGTTACAGGACGTATCGAACGAGCCCCGTCCGGCGGCGGGCAGAAGATCGTCCTGGCCGCCCGCCGCACCGATGGCAGAACCGGATCGTTGAACCTTGCCTATGAACAGGATGGCCAGGCTCCGGCCATTCAGGCGCACCTTGATGATGATGATATCCTGCCCTTCTGGCTTGGGCTTGATTCAGCCTTGGTTATCAACCTTTCGGGCAGTGGAAACCGAAAGAATTGGAACGGCACTTTGCAGGGGACCAATGCGGCCCAACGTATTCTCGACGGGAAGATTCAGTTCTCCGGCGAGTTTCCCACCGTCATCAAGGCTTCACTGGATACGAATATAGCCACCTCACGGCGTCTTCAGGCCTTGAATCGTTTTCTCGGACCCGACACCCATCTTTCCCTTGATGCCCTGCTGGCCAAGTCAGGGCAACTGGACATTCTCGACTTCTCTGCGTCCAGCCCTCGCGGCGTGCTTCAAGGTGCGGGACAGGCCCACCTCTCTGAGAAACACTTTGGCGTGGCTTTCCAGGGCTGTCATGCTGACCTTGGCCTTCTCTCGTGCAGGGAGGAGGGGACGGGCCTCTACGTTCCGGCGGACATTTCCGCTTTGGTCTGGGGTGACACTTCCTCATTTCAGGTCCGCGTGCTTGCATCCAGCCGCGCATTGCCCCTATTCGAGTCCGAAACCACGGTCATTCCCGGGCCGCGCGTGAAGATCGACGGTGCCGCGACGGTATTCATGGCACCGCTGACCGGCAGCGGCGGGGCGGGTGGGTCATTTGGCGAATCCGCAGCGGTTGCCTGGTCCGGGGAATATGATGCCCCCGGAATTCTAACGCTCAAGTCTATTGCGGTCGACCATCCGGCGGTCCAGATGAGCGCCTCAGGCTCGGTACTCTTTCCATCGACGACCGCGAACTTTGAATACGCCGGAATGTTCAACATCGGGCGCATTCCGGCACTTGCCGCCTATTCCCATTCCGGACAGCCCGTGCCGTTCACCGGAACACTCACGGATGACCTGTCTTCTCCGACCCTTTCTTTGGATGCCTGCCGGGTTGACCTTGACGTCAACGGAGTCCAACTCAAAGAGGGTAGGGTGAGTATTGGTTTCCACCTGGACCAGACCGACACACGACGCGCTATTAGGGACGGGTCTCTTCGCGTCGAGTCGCCTCATTGTGGCTATCGTGATTACAGCGGTCTTCTGTCGACCTGCACAGCCCGTTTCGAAAGTGACGACCTTGACCGTTTCCGCTTGCGGGATATTGCGCTCACGGTTCCGACCATTGCGGCACGATTCACCGCCGAGGCCCTATTCGACCGTGTCGTCGGCTCAGTCAATCTAAAGGGGCGGCTCCATGTAGACGATATCGCCGCCACCGCCGTGCTGTATCCACACCCGCTGTCGGGTGCTCTTGCCGGGACGTTGCATCTCGACAAGAAGAAGTCGACAGACCCCGTGCGCATTGGCGCTGACTTCGACTGGGACCATCCGTCGGGTTTCCCCGAATCTTTTGCATTGGCCGTTGGTGACAAGGTGCACGCGGTGGCGCATATCGAATCCGGTCAGAGTCGCATCACGCTTCAAGACGCCCGTCTCGACCTTGAAGCCGGCGCGATAACTGCAAGCGGATGGCAGGACAAAGACGACCACAGCTTCAAGCTGCTTTTAGGTACCAAGGCGGCAAAGCTGGCGAAGGTTTCGACAGCCAAATCATTCGACGGGATGCGCGGTTCCGTGGACTTGGGTTGCCGCGTGGAAGGTACGCCCGATGACTTTTCCCTTTCAGGCGACGCCCGCGTCAATGACTTTTCGTGGGACCGGATCGCCATTCGCAGCACGAAGCTCAAATTCAGCGCAGGGCATCTTCCTGGCAACCCTGAGGGAAATGTCACCCTCAATTCCTCCAATGGAAAACAGGGCCTTTCCCTGGACGGCAGTCTCGTCTACCGTGTTCATGAAAGACAACTGCACGTTGAGAAGGCCAGGTTCAGTTCTTCAAAGAACCGTCTTGACGGCGGACTCGATTTCGGCTTGGATTCAGGCGAATTCTCGGCCAACGCCGATTTTGCCTTCCCCGCCCTCAAAGACCTTTCGTCTCTGCTGGGCGTAGATCTTTCTGGAACCGCTCAGGGAAAGATCGCGGCCGTAAAGAAGGGCGACACACTCGGCCTGACACTTCAGGCCAAGGCCGCAAAGGTGGAGACCCCTTGGGGCTCCATTGCTTCCATGGACGCAAAAGGGTCCATAATCGACCTGTTTAAGAAACCACGGGGTGACGCGAAAATAGCAGCGGCTGACTTTTCCAGAAACGGCCTCCAACTCAGCCGCACCGAAGTCACTCTCTCCGGCGACGGCGTCTCCGCCGCGGCCAAAGCGAACATCGCAGGGCGCTATCAGAAGAACGAATCCGAAAAGTCCCTGCCGTTCACAATGCAAACAGTCGCAAGGGCCTCCCTTCAAAGCCAGGATATGACGATAGCGGAAGTCTCCGGGAACATGGCGGACATTTCCTTCTCCCTGGCAGGACCCGGGCACTTATATCGTTCCGGCGCCGACTATGCGCTGGACAACGTGGCCTTTCATGTTGGTACGGGCGGGGGTGAGCTTTCATTCCATTCATCCCCTTCCGAAATCCGCGCAGCATGTTCGTGGAAAGATATTCCGCTTGCCGTCGCATCCCTGGCAGGCCTTGACCGTCTTGCCGGGAACTCCAGCGGGTCATTGCAGGTTGACGGTCCCCCACAAGCCCCCGCCGTCCGTGTCGAAATGCAGGTGGAGAAGGTGCGTAACACCGCCGCCGAACACGGGCCCGGCTTGGACGCCTCTTTGAAGGCCGTACACGAAGGTCAATGGACCAGTGCGGACCTAACCGCAACGCTGTCCGACGCGGCGAAGGCGTCTGTCTCCGTTCGCATTCCCGTCAATCTTTCCATGTACCCGCCGCTGTTTCTTTTGAGAGTAGATGACCCGCTCCAAGCCGAAGCAGACGTGTCGGTCGATTTGTCCTCCACGGCTGGGCTCATGGAATGGACAAACGACCTCCCAAGAGGGAGTGTGACGGGCAAGTTCCGTCTTGGCGGTACCATCGCCACGCCCAGGCTGTCCGGTGAACTGAAACTGCAGGACGGCGGCTATGAAAACCTTCGTTACGGCGCGGTGATCAAGAATCTGCGGGCCCGTTTGGTGGCGGACGGCAACACGGTCCGTGTTGCCGAATTCAGCGGCACAGACGGGGAAGACGGCATACTCTCGGGTACGGGACAGATGGAGGTGTCCTTCGAGAAAAGCCATCCATTCCAAGCCGATGTGACCCTGGAGAGGATGCGTTCGCTGCACACGGAATACGGAACAGCCGTCCTCAGCGGAAAACTCCGGTGCTCCGGGAGTATGGCTGATGCCAAACTAAGCGGCAATATCACCGTTCAAGAGGGGGACTTTCGTCTGGCCGAACGACTCAATGCCGCCAAGATCGCAGACGTGGAATTCACCGAGAAGAACGCCCCCAAAGAGGCCAGGCTGCCCGCGCCAACAACGGTGCCCGTGCCCG
>CAIJOU010000254.1 GCA_903822375.1 Candidatus Hydrogenedentota bacterium | reverse complement strand
TCTCACGATGCCGCTGGTACTTTGCCTTGTCGGCCACGGTCATCATGTATTGGCGCCCTCCCTTCTTTCCGGCTTCTGGCTCGCTATGAAGATAACTTCCTAACCCCCCGAAACCTACCCAGTGCGCTCCGTCCACGGCGATCCCCACTTTCCGAACGAAATGCGATAGAGCACATAGTCGATCGTGTTACCCGTGAGGTTGCCGGTCTGGACAACCCGCAGAACGACGTCGATATCGTTCGCCGTGTTTTGCCCATACGCGGCGATGAGTTTGTCGCAGATCTCTGCATCCGGTACGCCCGACATCTCAGCCCAGTGCTCGGCATATAGGACGCCGACGAGTTGATCGGAAGGACAGTCCTTGAACGCACCTCCCAGGATGGCATCGACTTCTTCGCGCGAGATCCCTTCCGCCAATGCGGCCTTCGCATGAAAACGCGCACAATACCTGCACTCGTTGACCTGAGTTGCGGCCAGCATCATGCGCTCCCGGAACGCGGGCGAAAGTGACTCGCCCCGGAAAAGGGCGCGGATCCGTTTGCGGTTCCTGAAAATGAAGCCCAAGTCACCCATGAACCGGCGCAGGCTTCGGTAGGTCCTCTTCTTGAATCCGTCCATCCGTGCGGGGCCTTTCAGCGAAGCACTGTTCATACTCCATTTGACAACATAGCGCTCGCGGTTGACTAAATCATAGCACACGCGATACCAATATGGCGGGATTTGCGCGGGTGGGATTCGTTCCCTTCAGACTTCTCGGTTATACTATCGAAACAGGAATTCTTATCCTTGAAGCCAACTCTGAAAAACGATGGGCTTGAATTGACCGCCATTCTGGACACCATGGCGGATGGGCTCTTCGTCGTTGATCATCAGCGCACGGTTCGACGATGGAATCCCGCCATGGAACGTCTTACGGGTTACTCCGCCGGGGAGACCGTTGGCCGGCTCTGCGGCGTCTTCACATGGCTGGAAAAGGATACTGAGGATGAGGAAGACGGCATGTACTGCCGCCTTTTTGCTGCGGGCAGCATGGACAGGTCCGAACTCACGGTCAGGTGCAAAGACGGCTCAACGTTACCTGTACTGGTAAGCGCCCGCACACTCAAAGACGTCAAGGGCAATCCAACTGGGGCCGTAGTCACCGTTACGGACATCTCGACCATCAAACGGTTGGAGACCGAAGTGACCCAGTTGCGCCAGGAGGTTGAGGAGCGCTATCAATTTCATAATATCGTCGGGAAGAGTCCGGCGATGCAGCAGGTTTTCAACCTGATTGAATTGGCTGCCGCTTCAGAGACAACGGTGCTGGTTCGCGGCGAAACAGGCACGGGAAAAGAACTTGTAGCCAAGGCCATCCATTTCCATAGCCCTCGGAAGGGTGGACCGCTCGTCAGTGTCAACTGCTCCGCGCTGTCAGAAATGCTTGTGGAAAGCGAGTTGTTCGGGCATGTCCGGGGTTCGTTTACAGGGGCAGTGAAAGACCATGTGGGCCGTTTCGAGCGAGCCAACGGCGGCACCATATTTCTGGACGAGGTCGGTGAGATACCGCCTGCGGTGCAGGTGAAGCTGCTGCGTGTAATCCAGGAGCGGGAAATCGAGCGGATCGGCGAGTCAAAGGTGCGCAAAGTCGATGTCCGTATTATCGCGGCGACGCACCGGGACTTGCGTGACCGGGTAGAGAAGAGCCTTTTCCGCGAGGACCTGTTCTACCGTCTCAGCGTGTTTCCAATCTACCTGCCGCCATTGCGGGAACGCAGGGAAGACATCGGCCCACTGGTTACGCATTTGATTGAGAAGCATAACAGCCGCGCCAGGAAGAAGATTGCCGGCCTGAAGCCGGACGCCATGCGGATGGTGATGGATTACTGCTGGCCGGGTAACGTTCGTGAGCTTGAGAACGCCATAGAGCATGCATTCGTCACATGCGGCGGGGGCGAAATTGATCCGTTGGACCTGCCCTTGGAAGTCCGGCGCACCGATATCAAGGACCGGATCTGTGGCGGGCGGAAGACCACGGTTCCGGAAGCACCCGCACCGAAAGCCTCCCGGCGGGCGGCAACGAAGGAAGATCTTCTCGCATTGCTAAATGACTGCAAATGGAACAAAGCCGAGGTCGCGCGGCGTATCGGCATCACGCGCACCCAAGTCTGGCGACGCATGATTCAACTGGGAATCCCGTTGAAGCCATAAGGTTATCGTTTCACATGAGCATGTGAATAGGATACACCGTCTCCAGAACTCCAACGGCAACCAACGCCTCTGCTGCGCTTAGGCTACGCTGGAAGGATGCTCGCCGTTCATCCCAGCGCCAATCACCCACTTGCGCCGAGCATTCCTGGTCACTGGCCATATCCTTGTGTTGTCTGAACAAATCCTGAAATCAGCTTATGATCACCGCATTATGATCACCGCACGAAGGATGGCGGGCGGAATTGCGGAATCACCATCAATCCGGTAATTGTTATCCTTTCGAGACAATATGGACTTGAAGATAGGCTACAGATTAAAGGAACCAATCAATGCGCGTTGTGAAGCCAATCGCAGATTTGCACATTCCGGTGCCTAATCCCTCTGAAAATGAGGCCTATCGTCTGACTCAAAGCATTCTTGTGCTTGCTTTGACAGGAATAATCAGTGCAGTTAAGGGACACGAGTTCCACATTTTCGTTTTTTATTTCGTTCCCGTAATGATGGTGGCCTGGTGGGGAAAAAGCAGCGTTCCGATGGTGATGATGTCTATCGCCGCTGTCTTGACCTGGTTTGCCGCCGACGAATACTCGGGACGTATTTATTCGCTAGCGTTCTACAAATACTGGAACGCAAGCATCCACACCATCGCTTTCCTGCTGGTCGGCATGGTAACGCATATGGCGCACCGTTATC
>CAIJOU010000253.1 GCA_903822375.1 Candidatus Hydrogenedentota bacterium | reverse complement strand
GGGCTTGACCGAACAGGTGATGACACTGCGGATGATTTTGATGGCGATGGTCAGGTCGATGACGAGATCGCCGCATTGTTGGACTCGGGCCGATCCGTCTCCGTGGGAGACACGTTCTGGCGGGTCGAACTGGGCCATTTCAGTGCCTGGGACTGTAACTTTCCGGAGAGTACACCGCCCGGAGCCGCTCCCTCAGAGCCGCCCGTCGTAGCTCCAAGCGATGGGTGTAGCGGGTGCAAAAACACGACACAACCCGCTTGCTACGTTACCCATCAGGGCAGGGTCTATCACGAGGATATTCCCATCGCGGGCACAAACCTGACTCTTCATTATGCCAGTGACCGATCGAGCGCTTACCAGCACGTGATCTGGGCAAAGAGTCCAAAGGCGGATGCTGCGACCAAACGGATAGAAGTGTTGGTCCACTTTGATGGAAAGGAATACAAGCAGACATGGGACGGCCCTGACTCACCATCGCCCGTATTGGGTGCAGGACAATCAGGGACGGCTTCGTTCGTCTTGGATGGAAGCGACTTCCAATCCCAGAACAGGGCGCGTTTCATCCAGGCCACTGTCTTGGGCAGAAAGGTGTTTCGGAACATATACTTCAGCGCAGGTGTCGCATCGTGGAGTGCAATGCTTCAGAGTTTTGGTCTGACAGGCCAGGAGGCAATGGCGGAACTGCTTCCCCGCTCCGAAATAAACTCTGATAGCGGCGTGCGCATTAACCCAATCTTCGTTGGCAGCCCACCGAATACAATAGCAAATGGGTGGACTCTGTCTAACCAGCACTATCTCCCGTCCGTCAAAGTTCCATATATCGTTCGGGGAAATGGACAACTCGCGAAAGTGTCCCTCCCGAGTGATGCCGCCGATCGCGGGGCCGTCGCCAGCCCGATGGAGCCCAGAGTTATCCGGGCGAGTACCAGTTGGGAAGAGGGGGACATCGCTGTCGACAACGTCGGTAACATCTATTTCATAGACGGCAATCAGGTTAAAAGGGTCAACCGTCATATGGTTGAATCTGTCTACGCCGGAACGGGGGCGAGTAGTTACCTTAACACCAACGGTGATGGCGGCCCCGCCCAGGATGCGGTTTTGTGCAGACCTTCTGCCCTGGCCTGTGATGAGGGAGGTAACCTGTACATCGCCGACAACGGAAATCCCTTCAGCAATGACGTGCGCGTCCGATGCGTCGACAAAGATGGAAACATTAGGACTGTCTCAGGAGGAGGAACCTACGAATGGGATGACGGCACTCAGAAGATTGCGACAGCCGTTTGGCACTATTCAATTGACGGCTTATGTTGTGACAAGGATGGTGCTGTCTACACATCAGACTGGCTGATAGGTGTTATCCGCGTCGTATCGACCGCGGGACTAAGTTCAGTTGTGGCGGGTCTTGGCACAGAGGACTATGAATACTTCCTCAATGGGCTTTCCCCCGGTGAACCAACAGAGCGTCGTGCCAGGGAAATCTCGCTTTCGCCTGGAACGATATGCTCGGACAGAAGTGGAAACCTATATGTTGCCCATCATGTCTCTGAAGGACCGGGCTCTTACCTATCTGTGATCGATCGATCTGGAACGATCCGCAATGTTCGGGATGGGTTTCAATATTTTACGCCAATGCGGTGCGATTCCAAGGGAAACCTATACTACGCAGGAATCAATGATCCTTCCGCGAAGGTGTACGCGCTGAAAGCCGATGGCGCGAGTAGTGTCTACTGTGACTTGGACCGAGCGTACGCTAATCGACAGGAGGAAGGGGAGACGATATCCGGTGGAACAGTGGAGCATCTCGTGTTTGACAGCGCGGGTTCGCTGTATTGCGTGAATCAAAACTGCGACATTCTTCGAAAAGCCGCCAATGGGTCTACCGATGT
>CAIJOU010000252.1 GCA_903822375.1 Candidatus Hydrogenedentota bacterium | reverse complement strand
GAATACACCGTGGCCTCCGCGTTTCCCTTTGGTTTCAGCGAACGGCGGCGCATGCTGCGCGACGCGCATGAGGTGCTGGTGTATCCCAGGATTCGGGCCGTGCGCACGGCCGCCGT
Organism: Candidatus Hydrogenedentota bacterium; assembly: GCA_903822375.1. Taxonomy (GTDB): domain Bacteria; phylum Hydrogenedentota; class Hydrogenedentia; order Hydrogenedentales; family CAITNO01; genus CAITNO01. Next base: position 4,831 of record CAIJOU010000252.1, on the reverse strand, counting down.
GGAGCGCACACCCGGCGCGCGGCTGATGCCCCGGCACCGTTCCAACGACGGCGATGAATACATGTCCCTGCGCGAATATGTGCCGGGCGACGACGTGCGGCTCATCGCATGGCGCGTAAGCGCCCGTGTGGGCACCTGGATGGTCCGCGAGATGGGCATGGGCAATGTGCGGTCGATAATCTTCTTCCTGGACACCACGCGCTCGCCGCACCTGCCGGATTTTGACGCGCGCTTTGAGGAGGCGGTCGAACTCACCGCCTCGATTGCGGTCACCCTGCTCAGCCGCCAGTACTCGGTCGGCATGGTGCTTGACGACGCGCAACTGCCGCTCGGCAAGGGCACCCAGCAGGAGCGGCGCATTCTGGAACTGCTCGCGCGGGTGCAGCCGGACGACGGCGACCATGAGGCCCGCCTTGAGTCGGAGGCACGGCGCCTGCAGGGCGAGCCGGTGCATCTGATTTGTGTCAGCGCCGACCCCGAGAAATGGGGGCATGGCGCCGGACCCGAGGGCATGCGCGTGCTGGACCCGGAGGACGTGATTCATGCCTGACCGGGTCTCCATTGTGCTGCGCACCGCGTCGTATGCGGTCGTTCTTCTGGGGTTTCTTGCGCTCGCCAGCGTGCGCGAGTACGGCGCGGTCATGGTTTTGCCGCCGCTGCTGTTCATCGCCCTTGCGGGACTGGGTGAGCGGCTGGAGCGCGAGCACGCCTCATTCGGCACCCTCAAGAAGGCCCTTTGCATTACCTACGGGTGTTTCATACCGCTCACCCTGTTTGCGCTCGGCCTCATGCAGGCCGTGGTTGCGCTGATAATCTTCATCCAGGGCTGGCTCATGATTGGCGGAAAGAACGGTAAGGTCTGGTACCAGATCTATCTGATGTCCTTCTTTCTGCTGCTGGCCGCGGTGGTGCAGCGGCCCGAGCCAACTATCGCGCTGGTGCTGGCGGGTTTCATCATTGCAGTGATATGGGCCTTTGTGGCGCTGCGCATCCAGGTGGAACGGGGCCGCATGGACCGAGTCCGCCCCGCGCGCATCGCCGACCTTTCCGGCACGCTGCGCCCCGGCGGGGCGCGCTCGGGCAGCGTCTTTGACGCGGGACTCTTCGGTGCGCTCGCGCTGCTGTCTCTGGTGGCACTCGTATTAACGGTGGGACTGTTCCTTGCCACGCCGCGCGTTGAGGCGGGCCTTTTCGGCCGGGAAATGCGGGAACGTTCCGTCACCGGCCTGACCGAAACGGTGCGTCTTGCCGGGGGCATGAGTATCTACCAAGACCAGCGCGCCGTGATGCGGGTTGAATTCCCCGACGAAGCGGACGGCGTCTATGTGCCGGCCGACCAGCTCTACTGGCGCGTAACCACGCTGTCGCGGTTCTCCGGTTCTGAATGGTCCCGCATCGGGCTTCAGGACCATCATGTGCCCGGCGTTGAGCCCATTTATGGCACAACCGCAACGTCAATCCATTCGGCCGGCAAGGAGGAGAGTCGAACACGGCGCGAGGGAGCAAGACTGGTGCATCAGGTCATCTTCATGGATGACATGCCCACGCCGGCCCTCCCCTGCCTGGACCTGGTCCAGTCTGTCCGCCTGCCGGAGGAAACAACGCGGATGAGCGTGCACTGGGACGCCAACCTCGACTTCACCATGGAACTTGACACCCGCGGGCCGCGCAGGCTCTCCTATGACGTGTATTCGGAGGTGGTCACCCCCACGGACGAGCAACTCCGCGGCGCAGGATGGGACTACGCCACGAACCTGCCGCCGCACGATCTGCAGCAACTGACCTATCATGAACTGCTTCCCGAAACGCAGCGACTCTTGGAGCCGATAGTCCGCGGAAAACAGTCTCCCGTTGAGGTGATGCAGGCGCTGGAAGCCTGGCTCAGCGGGCGCGACTTTCTCTACACGCTGGACCTGCCCCCGCTGCCGGCCAGCCACGGCGTGGATTATTTCCTCACCAAGACGCGGCGGGGCCACTGTGAGCTTTTCGCCAGCGCCCTCGCGCTCATGGCCCGCAGCCGCGGCATACCGGCGCGCGTGGTTTCCGGCTATCGCGGCGGGGATTTCAGCCAGACCGACCGCGCCTACTCCATCCGCGCGAGCATGGCGCACCTCTGGGTTGAGGCCTATATTAACGGCTTGGGCTGGGTGCGTTTCGATCCCTCACCGCAGACAGAGATGGACATGACCCGTCTGGGCAGCCTCCGCGCCGCCATTTCCCGCGAGGTACTGCGGGGAAAAATGTTCTGGTACCAGAGCGTGATGGGTTTCCAGGGCGGCTGGCGGCTCGACCAGTTGTTTGGCCGCGGCCGTGCCCTGCCGCAGCTCTCCCAAATTGCCGGGTCGGGTGCGGCCGTGGTGCGGGAACTGCCCCAGGGGGCGGGTGCGTTAATCCCCGGCGGCATCGCGGCAATCCTGCTGCTGGCTCTGATACGCCTGGTGCGTGGCCGGCGCCGTGAAAAGCGGTTCCCTCTCACTCCGGACCAGGCAAGGGCGGTGCGGCTGCATCACGGATTGGTGAAGCGTCTGGAACGGTTGGGCATTCCCTGTTCAGGCAGGGTTGTGGAGGAAATCGCAACGGCTGTTCAGGCCTGCTCATGGCTGGACCGTGAAACGCTGCTGAACATTATTGGCGCCTACAACGCCGTCCGTTTTGGCGGCCGCCCCATGGACCGTACCCAATATGCCGCGCTGCGCCGGGCTCTTTCCGGGGTGCGCATCATTCGTTGATGGCGGTTTCCGATTATCCTACCGGTTCTTTTTGGATTTCGAGTCGGGTTCCGGCTCGGACGCCTTCTTGGGCTTGGGAGCGGGTTCCGGTTCGGGTGTCTTTGTCAGATTCTTCATGACGCCCACGGCGTTGACATCCCACAGCGCCACGACAAGGTCTTTCTTTCCGGAGTTTCCGGTATCCGCCGCATCGAGCGCGCGGGGCTTGCCCTTGGCAAAGGGGTAGGTCTCGTGAACAAAGGTCTGCGGCAGTTCGGGACCGCGCGACGCATTCAGCAGCACGGCCACCTCGCCCGAGGCGTAGCATGCGGCGGCAATGTCCTGCCGCTTGTCGCCGTTGAAATCGTCCACGACGATGTCCCGGATTTCATGCTCCAGCACGCGGCGGTCCTTGCCCAGGCAGATTTCCTGCGAGCAGGCCCAAGTGCCCGCCGGATCGTTGTAGAAAATGACAATGCTGTCTTCGCTGTGGCAGTGGCTTACGATGATGTCCGGCAGGCCGTCATTGTTCATGTCGGCGATGCGCACCGTGGTGGGGAGGTTGCCCCGCGTGGGAAAACGGGTGTGCTCGGTAAAGTTCCCCTTGTCGTCGCCGTACCACACGCCCACCTCGGCGCTCGCATAGTACACCACCGCCATGTCCGTCTTGCCGTCACCGTTCAGGTCGCCCAGGCGCAGGTCGCGCGGCGCGCCGGGCGCGGTGAAGGTTCGGGGGTTGGCAAAGATGGTGTCCTTGTTTCCCTCCATGAACACGATGGCGTCGCAACTCCACGCAGTGGCCAGCAGGTCACGCAATCCGTCGCCGTTGACATCCTGCACGGCAATAGAGGTCAGGCCCGGCTTGGTAAAGAGCGGAATGCCTTCACCGTCCTTCTGCCGTGCATAGACCAGTTTTTCCTCGGGTATACGCACCTCGACGGGCTTGAAGATGCCCTCCGTGTGCAGGTTGAGAAAGGCGGTGACGTCGCGGTGGCGCACGTCGTGGAAGTTGGCGACCACGATGTCGGGCCATTTGAGGCCGTCGACGTTGGCGATGACGACGGCATAGGGGCCAAAGCCCGTCTTGAGCGAGGGTGTCTGGCGGGTGTACCCCGTCTTGGGGTCGGCGAGGAGCACCGACAGTTCGTCGTTCGCCGGACGCTCCTCGCGCGGGTCGGCGAGCAGGCCCCGGTCTGCCGTGACAATGTCCACCTGCCCGTCATCGTTCAGATCGCGGCAGGCGACGGCGTTCGGGTTCGGCCCGACCGGAAAGAGCTTCGCGGGCATGGCAAATATCTTCCCCGCCGGGGCGGCCGCCGCAAGGGGAGCGGCCAGTGTCACCGCGGCGAAGAGCAGTATGAGCGTCCGGCGCATCATCCGGTCCATCCTGTGAGTTGTGCGGCCATGCGAATCGCGGCGCACAGGCTGTGCTCCCGGACCGCGCCCGTTCCGGCGATGTCAAAGGCCGTGCCATGGTCCACGGAAGTGCGCACAATGGGAATGCCCAGCGTCACGTTCACCCCCTCGTCCATGGCGACCAGCTTGAGCGGAATATGGCCCTGGTCATGGTACATCGCAACCACGGCGTCGAACTCGCCCTCGCACATGCGGCGGAACACGGTGTCCGGCGGCCAGGGACCGGAACAGTCCACGCCCGCCGCGCGCGCGGCCTCCACGGCGGGGGCAATCTCGTCGATCTCCTCGCAGCCAAAGGTGCCCGCCTCACCGGCGTGCGGGTTGAGCGCCGCCACCGCCACGCGCGGCCGGGCCATGCCCATGCGGTGCAGGGCATCATTGGTGATGTCGATGGTGCGCAGGATACGGTCTTTTCGAACGCGGTCAATGGCGTCGCGAAGCGACATGTGCGCCGTTATGTGCACGATGCGCAGGGTGTCCGTGAACAGACACATGCGGTAGTCCAGGGCACCGGTCATGGCGGCGATCAGCGTCGTGTGACCCGTGTGCGGACAGCCTGCCTGGATGATACATTCCTTGCTGATGGGGCAGGTAACCATGCCCGCCACACGCTTTGCCATCGCCTCGCGCACCGCCGCCTCAATCCAAACCACCGCGGCGGCACCCGCCGCCGGGTCCAGCACGCCCGGCCGGGGCGCGGGGCCCGG
>CAIJOU010000251.1 GCA_903822375.1 Candidatus Hydrogenedentota bacterium | reverse complement strand
CGCAAGGGGGCCGCCTACCTTCTTGTTGGAACGCTCATCAGTCCGGCAATCATTGCCGTCATCAAGGCCAGCACCCACATCTACATGCCTTCAAGCCTTGAAATCTTTGGGGGCGACAAGCCCCATATTCGTCTGTTTGACGCCGCGCCGCCGGGCTTGCCGGTGGGGCATGCCTTTCCCGGAGCGCATTCGTCAAGTGGGTTTGCGCTCTTCACCCTGTACTTCCTGCTTGCATTCTACAAACCGCAATACCGTTACCAGGGGCTGGCATTCGGACTCGGACTCGGCGCCCTGTTCTCCATTACGCAGGAGATGCGGGGCGAACACTTTCTGAGCCACGACCTGGTTTCCCTGGTTATCTGCTGGTACTGTGCCTGGGCGGTCTTCCACCTGATATTTCGCAGAGAATTGGGTGAGCCTGAAAGAAACTGCTGTTTGAGCAGTGTCAACAAACCTGCCCCTTCCGCGGTCTTCCCCGGCAACACGTGACGCGCCGCGCTTGGCGGGGACGGTAAGTCTTCCCCTCCGCAAAGCACCGGCCGAGTGACAGAATCGACCGGCATTTCGGCGGTGCTGGCGCGAAGAGAATGCGGGGAAGACCCGCCCCCGTTGAGGTGTTGCATAAAAGGGCGAATCTGTCGGCGACGGTCCTTACAAGACCGTTCACAAACGTAACGCGGGCAACTTGAACCTGCAGGAGGAGTACATGTTTAAGAAGCTTCTTTCCATACTTGCAGTCCTTTGGGGCGCAGCCTTTCTGATCGCCGGGGTGGGGCTGGGCGTGTTCATGCACCACCACATCCCCCACCCGTTCTACTTCCTGCTGCCCTTCGTGGCACTGGGTGCTTTGGGCCTCGTTCCGGCAAGCCTCGTGCTGCTGCTGTTGCGGGCGCAGACGTGGAAGACCCGGCTTTCCATTGTGGCGGCGTATTGCGCGGTGTTTGCCCTGGCGGTGGGCGGGCCCGCCGCATGGCGCAACTATTACGAAACCCCGCGCAATGGCGGCCCCTATCTGGTGTGGGCCGACGACCCGAAAACCACCATGACCGTCTGCTGGACCGCGGAGCACGCTGTCCCGGGCCGCGTCGAGTATGCGCCGGAAGGTGCGGCGGAATGGAAGTCCGCGGAAGGTCCGGCGACGAATTACCCGAAGGTCAAGATCGCCGGCCTGCAACCGGGCGGCAAGTACCGCTATCGCGTGCCCGTGCTGGACGGTCAGGAGCATCCCTTCCAGACGGCTCCGGCCGCACCGGAGGATTTCTCCTTTGCCGTCTACGGCGACAACCGCCATGCGGGCGGCTTTTCCTGGCACAGCTCCGTGACGCGGGAAATGGTCCGGGAGGATGCGCGCGAGCATTTCCGGTTCATCCTGAACTCGGGCGACATTGTGGAGAGCCCGGGAGAGGGCCACGGCTGGCAGTGGGCCACCTTCCTGAGCGACATCACGCCGCTGGCCGCGTCGCGGCCCTATGAGGTGAGTCTGGGCAACCACGAGTCGGGCGGCAAGCCCGAACCCTTTGCCGAATACTTCGACTACGGGCACCCGGAACATTGGCGCGCCTTCGATTATGCGGGTTTGCACTTCATCATGCTGTCCACGGAAGACGACCTGAAGCCGGGCAGCCCCCAATTCGCCTGGATGGAAAAAGCGCTGGACGACAAACCGGCAGACACGCGGTTCACCGTCGTCACGCTGCATAAGCCGCTGCTGACCCATGACCCCCGCGGCAACTACAATGACCCCAAGCGGCGCGGCGAACTTGAACCGGTGTTTGCCGCAAAGGGCGTGGACATCGTCTTTGCCGGACATGTCCATTCCTATGAACACCATCATCTTCCCGCCTTCGAGCATGTCATTACCGGCGGTGGCGGCGTGCTGCTCTGGGCCAAACCCACGCCGGGACCGGAGACGGTCAAGACGGAGACCGTCTGGCACTTCTGCGAGGTGGACGTGAAGGGCAAGACCATGTCGGTGCGCGCGTTGCGCACGGACGGCAGCGTAATCGACGCATTCGAGGTGCAGAGCAAACGGTAGCGGGGCAATGACGCTGAAGCTGTTTCCGTTGTCCGGGGGCGATGCTGCCTCTTTAGGCCGCGGAGAGAGTCCCTTGACAGTCAGTATCTTTTCATTTACACTTAATAGCAAGTGACAATGAAAAGATACAGACATGGCATCAGAAAGACTGGAGAAGATCCTTGCCTTTGCCGGACGGCATGGAGGGCTTGTTGCCACGAGGGACGTGGAGAATCTGGGACTGCCCAGAACCTACCTGTATCGGCTGTGCGAGAAAGGCAGGCTTACAAAAATCGGGCATGGCCTGTATTCGCTTCCAGAACCCGCCGCGACAGAACATCTGACGCTGGCCGAGGTGGGCAAACGCGTTCCAAAGTCCGTCATCTGCCTCGTTTCCGCCCTCAGCTTCCATGGCATCACCACGCAGGTCCCGCATGAGGTCTGGATCGCCGTGCAACGCGGGAGCTGGCGTCCGGATTTCGATTACCCCCCCCTGAATGTCACGCGCGTATCCGAACCGGCTTTCTCTTTCGGGGTTGAGACACATCGCCTGAGTGGGGTTGCTGTCAACATTTACAGTCCCGCGAAGACCGTCGCGGACTGCTTCAAGTTCAGAAACAAGGTCGGGCTTGACGTGGTCATCGAAGGGCTTCGCGAAGTCTGGCGCACGCGAAAAGCGACCATGGACGAACTTGTGCGCGCCGCTGAAATGTGCCGCGTTTCAAGGGTCATGCGTCCCTACCTGGAGTCCATCACGTGAGCCCCGCGAACAAGCGAAACATGGGGCACTCCGTGTTCCAGCGCCTTCACGGCATATCACGGGCGGAGAAGCAGGACCTCAATCTGCTTCTTCTGCGGTACGGCCTGGAGCGATTCCTGTACCGCCTCAGCATATCACCTCACAAAGAACGGTTTGTTCTCAAGGGGGCGAGCATGTTCCTCGTCTGGAAGGGCCGCAGTTTTCGGGTCACGCGCGATGCGGACCTGCTCGGTTTCGGCTCGCCTGACGTGAAGAACATAACCGATGTCTTTTCAGAAGTTTGCCGCATTAACCTCGAAGCGGAGGATGGCATGGTCTATCGCACAGCAAGTCTGGAGGCCGCGGCCATCAGGGAGGAACAGGAATACGATGGGGTCAGGGTGACGCTCGAAGGCCTGCTCCATCAAGCCCGCATTCCCCTGCAAATCGATATCGGCTTTGGAGACGCCATAACACCCGGTCCCGACATCGTTGTCTTTCCGGCGCTGCTTGACGGGCCGCCGGCGATCCTGAAGGCCTATCCCCGATACACCGTGGTTGCGGAGAAACTCGAAGCCATGGTGCGACTTGGTCTTCCCAACAGCCGAATGAAAGACTTCTATGACGTGTGCCTGTTGTCCCAGATATTCGAGTTCGAGGGACGCATTCTCCGCGAGGTCATCGTGAAGACATTCCAGAGACGGCAGACTCTGTTGCCGGAAAGCGAACCCTTCGCATTGACAGAGGCATTCTTCACGGATGGGGCGAAACAGATTCAGTGGAGAGCGTTCGTCAAGAAGACGAAGCCCGTCAACCCGTCCGATGACCTTGGTGGCACAGTCCGGCAAATCTCGCACTTTGTCATGCCGCCATTGCGGTCATTGCAGGCCGGGACCCCTTTTGCCATGACTTGGAATCCCGAAAAGGGTTGGCGGTGATATTCCGGCGATTCACGCGAACACGAAGTCGGTGGCGCAGTGCATGATGGACGGGGTTCCCCCGGCTGAAACCGCGGCTTGATTCCGCAGGTCCTTTGACCGATCCCGCGTGGCTATGCTACCATTACAACCGTCTAACCTGCGTGTTTTCAAGGGTTTTCTGAGGATTCATCATGCTCGGCATCAGCGGCGGCAACCTTTCTTCTTCCGCCATGCACCAACCCAAAGGCTCGGCCTGGGCGGTGTACAAGCGGTTGCTGGGCTATGCCTGGCGCTATAAGGCCCGGCTCCTGACATCGATGGCGCTGGCGATTGTGATCGCCGTGTCCTTTGGCGCCATGCTGGTGACGGTCGGTACGGTCATCAAACTGACCTTTTACACGCCGCCCACCGCCGCGGAACTGTCGGCACCCCCTGTGGACGTGCATGGCAAGTCCCTCCTCAAGGAAGACCCGGCGGAGAAGATGTGCCGCGACCTCCACGACTACTCGGACATGCTTCGTGACTACGTGGGCTGGGCCCCGTCCGGGCTGGACACGCACTTCCGCGGGCTGGTGACCGCCATGCGCGCGGACCGCATGCGCGCGCTGGTGATTGCCTGTGTGCTGGTCACACTGCTGGCGCTTTTCGTGGGCGTTGCGCGCTTCTTTCAGGAATACTTTGCGGCCACGATTGGCGCGCGCGTCACGACCGACGTGGGCAAGGACCTGTACGAGAACCTGATGCGCCAGTCGATGGGCTTTTTTGAGTCGCGCCCGTCCGGTGAGATCCTGTCGCGGTTCAACAACGACATGTTCATGGTGAACCGCGGGCTTGAGGGCGTGTTCGTCAAGATGATGCGCGAACCCTTCAAGATTCTGATCCTGTTTGCCGTGGCGGTCAGCGTGGACTGGCAGTTGACCATTGTGGGCGTCTGCGTCCTTCCCGTGGTGCTCTACGCGCTGGTGTTCATCGGAAAGAAGATGCGCAAGAGCGTGCGCCGCTCGCTGCAGAAGATCGCCTCCATGACCTCGGTGGTCAACGAAACCGTGCGCGGTATCGCGATCATCAAGGGCTACAACATGGAACAGTACGAGATCGGGCGCGTTCGCGCCGAGATCGACAAGCTGCGCCAGTTCCTGTACCGCATGGGCCGTCTGCACGCCGCCACGGGCCCCACCACCGAATTCCTGCTCGTGCTGGGCGTGGTGGGCTTCGTGCTGTTCAGCGGGCGCCGCGTCGAGGCGGGCCTGCTCGACGCGGGCGATCTCGCAAAGCTGTACTTCGCGCTGGCGATGATGCTCGACCCCGTGCGCAAGATGTCCGACGTGAACAACCTGGTGCAGACCAGCGTGGCCAGCGCCGAGCGCTGCTTTGAGATGATCGACATCAAGCCCGACATCGTGGAGGTGCCCGGCGCGGCGGACATCGCCCCCCTGCGCGACGCAATTCGCTTTGAGAACGTGTCCTTCTCCTACAACGGCAGCGACACGGTGATCCGCGATGTATCGCTGGAGATCAAGAAGGGGCAGATGGTCGCGCTGGTGGGCTCCAGCGGCGCGGGCAAGAGCACCATGGCCAAGCTGGTGCCGCGCTTCTACGACGTGAGCGCCGGCCGCATCACCATCGACGGGGTGGACATACGCAACGCCACCTTCCACAGCCTGCGCGAGCAGATGAGCATCGTGACGCAGGACACGGTCCTGTTTGCCGAATCGGTGCGCGCGAACATTGCCTTCGGCCGCACCCAGTACACAGACGAGCGCGTGCGCGGCGCGGCGCACGCGGCCAACGCGGACGGGTTTGTGGACACGCTGCCCCAGGGCTACGACAGCATGCTGAGCGACTCGGGCGGCAACCTCTCGGGCGGGCAGCGCCAGCGCCTGGCCATCGCGCGCGCGATCATCAAGGACCCGGCGATTCTCATCCTCGACGAGGCGACCTCCAGCCTCGATTCCGAAAGTGAACGGCTGATTCAGGACGCGCTCGACCACTTTGTCGCCGGCCGAACAACCATCGTCATCGCGCACCGGCTGTCGACCGTCCGCCGCGCCGACCGCATCGTCGTGATGGACGGGGGGCGTGTCGCCGAAGAGGGCACGCACGACGAACTCATTGCCCGCGGCGGCATCTACCGGCGCCTGCACGACACGCAGTTCCGCAACGAGGCGGCCGTCACGGACGTCGTGAAATGAGTCCGCGCGCGAGGGTCATCCGCGGTGTTCTGGCAGTGGGTGCGATCTCTTTGGTGTTGTGCGTCTGCATCTTCGCGTTCCTGCCCGGCAAATCCGCGCCGTTGCCGCCGCCGGCCCCTGCGGCTGCGCCCACGCCTGCCGCGCCGGCGGAGAAACATGCGCCCACCGTCACCGCAACGCTGACCGCCGTGTCGCTGTCCGACGCCACGCCGTTGCCGGGAATGGTGCCCATCATCACCTTGGAGCCGAACGCCTTTGACGAGCCGCTTGCGCACGGGGACCCGACGGACGCCTCAGGCGTGAGCACTTTCGTGTTCCCCGGCGACCGCAAGGTCTGCCTGCGCGTGTGGGACCCGACGCTCGAGTATTTCCCCAACAACTATTTCGACGTGGTGCCGAGTGAGGAAGACTCCGCCACCGAGGGGAAAATTGCCATGGCCAAGGCCGCCTCGCTGCACGCACTGCTGCTGCGGCCCGACGGCGCGCCCGCCGCGAACGAAACCGTGCATCTCATGATGTTCCACCCCAAGCGCGGCCCCTGGTGGCCCTCCGAGGCGCTCACGGACGGCGGCGGCGCGGTCGCCTTTGACCGGGTGCCGCCCGGCATGTTCGCCGTGCAGATGGAGAGCCCCTCCGGCCGCCTGCGCGTGGAGGACGTCACGCTTCTTCCGGGCGAGTCCGGAAACCTCGGACCGGTCACGCTGGTCCCGGTGCAATAGCGCCCGCAGGGGGACCGGCCACCGCAAGGGGACTGGCATCCTGTTTCCGTCCACAGCGTGCCTGTGCCAAAACCGACTTGCACCGGAAACAGGTGCTTGTACCCTTGCTCGTTACAACCTGCCTGTTCTCCGGGCAGGGGACCAAAACGACCAAAGGGACGCAAACGACCATGACAGCGCTTGGCTTCAAAGAGGCTTCCCATTTTGTCCCTTCCGTCCCTGAAGTCCTTTGTGTCCTTTCACCCGGCGCCCCCTTCCGAAACCAACTGCCTTGTTTCGCAAAAGAAGAACCGTCCCGCACCTCATCGGTGCGGGACGGCAAATGTTCTCAGTCATAGGGCCCTGTATGCGCCCTGTGTTTCCAGCGGCCTACCGTCTGCGGAGCAGGCTCCTGCCGCGCATGCGGCGCGCGCCGGCCGGCCCCCCGGCGGCACCCTTCGTTCCGGGCGCGTGGTACACACTGATGATCACCGGCGCACCCTCGTACTCCTTGCGGGGCAGGTTCTGTCCCAGCGCCTTTTCAATGGCGCCCAGGGCCGAATGCTCGTTCGGACAGACGAAGGTAATCGCATCCCCCTCGCGCTGTGCGCGGGCGGTGCGGCCGATGCGGTGGATGTAATCGTCCGCGGTCTGCGGGATGTCGTAGTTGATGACATGCGAAATGCCGTCCACGTCGAGTCCGCGCGCCGCCACGTCCGTGGCGACCAAAATGTTCGCCCGGCCCGAGCGGAACCCTTCGAGCGCACGCTGCCGGTGCGCCTGGGACAGGTCGCCGTGGATGAACGTGGCGTTGAAGCCGGCCTCCTTGAGCATGCGGCCAAGCCGGTCCGTGCGGTGTTTGGTGCGCATGAACACGAGGGCCGAGTCTATCTGGTTTTCCCGGAGGATCTGGAGCAGCAGTTTGGACTTCTCGTCCTGGCGCACGGGATAGACCACCTGGCGCACCGCATCGACGGGCCGTGCCGCCGGTCCCGCGCCCACCCGGTCCGGGTCGTGCATCATGTCCGCGCACAGGGTGCGCAGCTCATTGGCGAAGGTGGCCGAGAACATGAGCGTCTGCCGCTCTTTGGGCAGCTTGGCGATGATGCGGCGGATGTCCGGAAGGAAGCCCATGTCGAGCATGCGGTCCGCCTCGTCGAACACGAGAATGTCAAGATGGGTGAAGCGCAGATAGCCGCGCCCCATGTGGTCGAGCAGGCGGCCCGGGGTGGCGACAATGATGTCGCAGCCGCGCCGGAGCCGGTCGGCCTGCAGTTGCATGCCCGCGCCGCCGTAGATGACGACGGAAGTCAGGTGCAGTTTTCGGGCCAGCGGATTGATGACGGACTCGACCTGCTGGGCGAGTTCGCGCGTGGGGGTGAGCACGAGCATCCGGTTCGGGCCGGGCTTTTCGCCGGCCAGACGGGACAGGGTCGGCAGTGAGAATGCGAGGGTTTTGCCGGTGCCGGTTTGGGCGGTGGCAATGAGGTCGCGGCCGGTGAGTACAGGGGGGATGGCCAGTTCCTGGATGGGCGTCGCTTCAGTGATGCCCTGGCCCTCGAGCACGCGCAGACAGCGCGGGTCGAGATCGAATTCGTCAAAGGTCATGGGGGGGGTTCAATTGTCCTGTGGGTTGTGCGTGCCGGAAAACACTGGGATATAAACATGCGTCTGGAAAGATGATCCAGCCGACACCACGGCATACACTGCCTGACCCCGATCCGGCGTGAGAGGTTTTCTCTTCTTGCATTGACGTAAGTATACACCATTTGCGCGACAAATGGCGAATTTCGCGAAAAGTAACAACTGGGACCGGGAAAAGGGGCGGATGCCCCTCTCTTCCCCGTTGTCAAAGCGCATTTGCCGATGCCCCTGCCCTGGAGGCTGTGCTACTCTTTCGTCGGCCACGCCCCGGCAGCGGGGAGACCCTGGGAATTGCCGGCCGGCGGCGGCGGTTGAGAGAAGAAATGACTCTGTCGACAGAATCAAGGAGCGAAAACAATGCACGTTCAACCCTATCTTTTCTTTGAAGGCCGATGCGACGAGGCACTTGCGTTCTACTGCAGGGCGCTGGGCGCTGAGGTGACCGAACTCCTGCGCTACAAGGACAATCCCGACCCCGCCGGATGCGCGCCCGGCACGGAAGACAAGGTGATGCATTGCAGTTTCCGCATCGGCGACACCATGGTGTGGGCCTCCGACGGGATGTGCCACGGAGAGACCAAGTTCCACGGTTTTTCCCTGGCGATCACCGTGCCCACCGAAGCCGAGGCCGAAAAGGTTTTCAGTGCGCTCTCCGACGGCGGGCAGGTGCAGGTGCCGCTGGCCAAAGCCTTCTTCTCACCGCGCTTTGGCATGGCCCACGACCGCTTCGGCGTGCTCTGGATGGT
>CAIJOU010000250.1 GCA_903822375.1 Candidatus Hydrogenedentota bacterium | reverse complement strand
GTGAACGCGGTCTGCGTGGAGTCGGTCTTCTCCGCAAAGATGGCCCGGGCCATCAATGACTCCAACGTCATCACCCTCGGGGCCATGATTGTTGCGCCGTGGATGGCCAAGGCGATGGTGGACGCCTGGCTTGATACAAAGCATACCGAGGGGCTGGACAGTTTCGCCGGGTTCTTAAAGGACGCCTGCGTAAAGGTGAACGCCCTCGACACCGGGCAGTGACGCGTTCTCCGGACACCCCAAACGGAGTTCTGGTGCATAGCCCGCCGTTGGCGGACAGCGCGGTAACGCGGATCCAAACGCCTGCCCTGAGGCGCTTCGGTTCGCCACCACCCCGCATACTGCCTGCGAACATCCATGTCATTTTTCGCGCATTCCGCCGGGCCGCGAAGCCGTTACGCGGCCCAAGCCCCCGGCCATTGCGTTGCGTGCGGCCTTTGCATACCATGTTGACTCAACAACTCCGGGAGTCACGAAGATGAAGCTCAAGGGCCTTTGTTTCATCACACAAGCCGCATTTGCTGTTCTTCTCACGATGCTGGCCGTTGTGTCTGTGCACGCCGCGCCAGCGGGCAGTTCCCCCGAAAAAGCCGTGGCAGCGACGGTCGCAGCGGAGCCGTTGTATCGCGCGCGGGCGGGCTTGGACAACTGCCGCCTTGTGTTTGAGCGGACGAAACGGGGCCGCGTGGCCTATATCGGCGGCTCCATAACAGTCAGTCCCGGTTGGCGCGACTTAACCTATGACCTCCTGAAGAAGCGCTTTCCCGAAACGGCATTCGATTTCATCAACGCGGGGGTGGGCGGCACGAACTCCACCTACGGCGCGTTCCGGCTCCAGGAGGACGTCTTCAAGAATGGACCGGTTGACCTGCTCTTTCTTGAGTTCGCCGTCAACGATGACGGCGGGGCTACCGCCGACAATAGGCGCCTCCGGGCCATGGAAGGCATCGTGCGCCATGCCCGGCAACTCAGCCCGAACATCGATATTCTAATGCTCTACTTCGCAGACACCGGCAAGGTGGATGCCTACAGAAAGGGTGAGACACCCGCCGTCATCCAAGACCACGAGAACGTGGCCGCCCACTACGGGATACCGGTTGTCTATCTTGCCGGTGAAGTGACCCGGCGGATCGATGCGGGCCAGTTTGACTGGCCCCAATTCTCCCGGGACACCTGCCATCCCAATGAGCGCGGCCACGCGGTGTACGCGGAATGCATTGCGACCACGCTGGACGCAGTCTGGAGCGGGACACCGGCGGCCGATGCGGCACCGCACGCCCATGAGATGCCGCCGCCCCTTGACTCCGGCAACTATGAACGCGCGCGCTTCATCTCCCTAGAACAGGCGAAGGTGGTCAAAGGCTGGAACCGGATCCCGCAGTGGGACACGGAGAAGAAATGCAATTACGGCGGGGCTGTGGATGTGTTGGCGGCGGAAACGCCCGGCGCCGAACTGGACCTGGAGTTCGAGGGCACGTTGATCGGCATTTCAGCCATCGCGGGCATGGATGCGGGCATTCTGGAGGTCATGGTCGACGGTGGCGCTCCGCAGAAGTTCGAACTTTTCGACGGATACTGCGAACAGTTCCACCGTCCCATATGCCGCGTATTGGCGGAGGGTCTTCCCCAGGGGAAACACCAGCTCCGCCTGACCATGTCCGCCGAAAGCGATCCCAAAAGCACGGGTCACGCTGCACGCATACTCAAATTCGTGGCGAATTGACTGAACTGGTGTGCTCCGGGGTGGCCCTGTCGTGCTCCTCCGCGCGACCGCTCATTCTGCGTGCGCGCCAACATGGAGAGCCCGGAACGATGAGATGGAACCTTCTTGCCGCAGCGGCATGTGTAATGCTCTTAAGCCGGACCGTACCGGCCGAACCGCCCTGGCAGCACCCGCTCAGTTACGACGGTGGCGGCTACTGGACACTTCGCGTTCCCATAGAGATGGTCAACTCCGGGAACTCGCCCATAGACGGCACGCCCGTGCGAATTCTCCTTTCCAAGGGAACCGAATCGGAGCCGCTCATAGGCTGTCCCGTCGCCGGTCTGCGGGCCGTTAACGCGTCTCGGGAGGAACTCCTTTACGCCATCGTTGACTCCGCGGGACAATCCAAACGGACCGGTGCCCTTGCGGAAGGGGACCGCATCATCCTTCCAGCCGAAGTTCCCGCCAACGGCAGCGCACAGTCCTGTCTGTATGCGGACAACGCCGCGGCATGGCCTGTCGTGGACTGGCTCGCCACAGGTTTGGCCAACGGCGGATTCGAACAGGAGGAAGCCATGCCGGTCCAATGGAGCGAATCCTGCACGGACGCCACGCACCGCATGTCGCTATCCCGTGAGGACACGAAATCCGGTGCCGCCTGCGCCCGGTGCGATGTTGCACCCGGCGCCCTGCCCGCGTGGGTAAACTACTCCCAGCAGGGCATCCATGTGGAACCAGGGCAGAAATACCGTTTCATTGGCTGGGTCAAAGGCAAAGAAGTGCTCGGCCAGGCGGGCTGGTATGTGCACGTCGACGGACAGCAGCCGCTGCTCGTCAACAGCATCGCGGCTTGGGATGGCTCCTACGACTGGCGCCAGGCGGAAATCGAGTTCGTTGTGCCCGAGGGGGGCCGCACCTTCAGTTGTGGCACGGTCCTCCATGGAACCGGCACGGCCTGGTACGATGACGCCGCATTGGAACTTCTCGACGACAACCCGTCCCTGCAGGCAAAGGTCCTCCCCGCCGAGACAATGCAGCTTCAGGTCACCGATACGGACACCGCCTGGCCTTCGGACACGAACTGGGCGTGGCGCGCCCCCGTGCGCGTACGCAACTTCACGGACAAGCCTTCGGACAAGGCGCTGGTCACCTGCGACATTCGGCGTTTCCGAAATGGCCTCGCCAAGATACTCGGATTCCAGTCTGCGCCTGCCACGATGCTGGCGGGCCCGGACACAACCAACCAGATGGTGCCAGTCACCGACATCACGGTCGGCGAATTCAACGTAACCACCAGTATTCCGCCCAAGACGGAAAAGACGCTTTGGCTTTACGCGTCCAAAAAAGCCCCGACCGCGGCCAGCGGCCGCATACTGTCCGCAACCGAGTGGGTCAACAGCCCGCTGAACCTGCTCTCGAACGGCGACATGGAACAGGGCGGAAACGGCGCGCCCGCAGCGTGGCTTTCGGGCAAAGAGACCCGTCCTGAAGACCACAGTTTCGAGGCCATGCGCGTCGAGGGCGGTGTAAGCGGCGCCTGGTGCCTTAAATTGCAGGTTCCTCAGGGTCCCGGAGAACCGGGCTGGGTCGGTTGGCGGCAAACGGTACCCGTGAAACCATTTACACAGTACGTGCTCTCCGGATACATAAAGACGCAAAGTCTGGATGGTGACGCGACGATCTATGTTCACGTGCTCCGCGCCGACGGCAGTACTATAGAATCGCTGAATCTCGGTGCCGCTCCTCTTGTCCGGGGGGACAAAGATTGGACGCGCGTGGAGACCGCAATCGCAACGCCGGGCGACTGTGGGTCTTTGGAGGTCCATCTCACGACAAACCGGCGGGGAACCCTCTGGTACGACGCGGTTATGCTTGCCGAGACGAGGGACTGTGTTGTCGGCCCCATCGAGGCCCGCGAAAAGAGCGGCGGTCCGTCGGCCTGGCCGGTCAGCACCCTTGCAAAGGTATTTCAAGACGACCTGCCCCCCGAGACACCCAGCACCAAAGGGGTCCAGATCCATGCTGCCCGCAACGCCTGGGAGTCCTTCCAGGTCGCAGTCCGCACGCCCGCGGATGAAACCCGGACAATCTGCGTAACCCCGTTGCACGGCCCTGACGGGCGCGTGCTGGACCCGCCGGTTCTCTACCGCGTCGGATACGTGCCCATCGACTTCCCCATTGGCTATCACAATACCACGGCGCCGCCTTACCGGCGATTTCTGCCGGCAAGTCGCGGCAACGACGGCTGGCCCGGCTGGTGGCCCGACCCGTTGGAACGCCTGCCCGTGGAGCATACTCCCCAGGGGATGACGGCGTCACTGTCTCTGCGGAAGGAAAGGACGCAACCCCTCTGGTTTGACCTCCAGGTGCCCATTGACGCGGTTCCCGGAACATACACAGGCGAAATCATCCTGGACGGCACCTCCCTTCCCATAGACCTCACGGTCTGGGACTTTGCCATGCCCGGGGAAAAACACCTGCCCGCCCTGTATGACCTTCGCAGCGGACCGCTCGGTGACATCCTCGCGGGACCAAACCGGACAGAAACGCTCCAAATGTGGCAGCGCTTGCTGGCCCGCTTCAACGTGTCCCCAAGCATGGTGCTCAATGAACCCGTATTCGGCTATGAAGACGGCCATGTCACCATGCAAACGCAGGACTTTGACAAGGAAGCCCGGTACCTTCTCGATGAATTGCACGTTAACAAGGTTTACGCGCCGCAGCTCTTCTATGCCTGCGGTTGGGCCTATGCTCCCAAGGACGTGTTCGGACTGAAGGCGTTTACGCCGGAATATGTCTCGGCATGGCAGGAGGCCTACCGCCTTTTTGTTGAACACGTGACCGAAAAAGGCTGGCGAAACCGATTCGTCTTCTATATCGCGGATGAGCCCTTTGCAAAGAGCGGGCCCACCATCTCCGGAATCGCGCGCCTGGCCGACATGGCCCGCGAAATTGCGCCGGATATCCCCGTCTATTCCAGCACATGGACGGACATTCAGGGGCTTGAAGGCCACCTGACACAATGGGGGGTCGGTGTGCACGGTTCGTTCCCGGTGGACAGGATTGAGGCGCGCCGCGCCGCCGGCGACCGGTTCTGGTTCACCACTGACGGCCACATGTGCACCGACACGCCGCTGCTGGCAATTGAACGGCTGCTGCCGTGGTTCTGTTTCCGCTACGGCGTGGATGGATACGAGTTCTGGGGGGTGTCCTGGTGGTC
>CAIJOU010000249.1 GCA_903822375.1 Candidatus Hydrogenedentota bacterium | reverse complement strand
CGCCATGGCGAAGACCTATGCCGCCCACCATGCCGACGCTTCCCCACGCCGCACGCTGGAGGAGAAGAAACGGGACAATCCGCTGTTGGACCGGTTGGTCGGCGCGCCGTTCCTATGGATCAAGGCCGAGCCCGCCGAACTCGCCCGTATCGCCGGGGAGATGCATGAAGACGGCACCGAACGCGCGGCCATTGGCGTGCTCTACCCCTATGACGCAGAAAAGAACCCCGATGGCCCGGAGGCAAAGGCGCTCAGGGAAGCGGTGCGCACCATCAGCGAATCGGGCTATATCGTCTACCGCTATGACCAGTATCGCGACTGCTTCCAACCCGACCCCACCGCATCCCCCTATATACAGTTCAATACCGATGGTTACCCCCAGGACTGCGTCCGGCAGGAGAACGGCGAACTGCGTCACGGATGGCCGCCGGGCTATGTGCTCAACCCCGAGCGCGGGCTGGCACTCGCGCACAAGCACATCCCGCCCGACCTGGCCCGGTTCCCTTGGCAGGCACGCTTTGTCGACTGCGTCGGCACCTGCCCCCTCTGGGAAGGTGAAGACTGGTCCGCCGACCATCCGCTCGATGCGGCCGGCACGCGCCGCGCATGGGCCGACCTGCTCCAGTACACCGCGTCTCAGGGACAACTCGTCGGTACCGAGGGTGCCATGGACATCTTCCTCCAGCAGCTCCACTGGCTGGAAACCCCCATGTCACTGGTCCGATGGACCAACACCAGTCTGCCCCTGCCCGGTTGGGAACCCGTCGAACTCAAGCCGGACTACCGCGTCAGCATCGGCACCGGCTGGCGCATCCCCTTCTATTCGCTTGTGCATCATGCCGAGGTCATCAGCACTTGGCGCTGGGAGGACGGCTTCAATCGCCTGCCGCAGTATTGGCAGGACAAGAATCTGTGGACCGTCCTCTACGGTAATCCCCCGCTCTTCTTCATCGACACCGCCCACTACGGCAAGTACCGCTCCGAAATCGCCCAAACCTTCAAGTACACCTGCCCCTGGGTCCGCAAAGTCGGCTGGAGCGACCTCGTCTCACACCGCTTTGTGACTGCGGACCGAACCGTGCAGGAATCCCTCTTCAGCACCGGCGACGGCGTAGTGGTCAACTTCGCCCCCACCCCCCACACCATGAACGACGGCCAAGTCATCCCCGCCCGCAACTACGCCACCTTCATCGGCACAGACAACCGCATCTACAACGCACCTCCAGTGGACGGCATGGAAGGCGTAGAATAGCCCCCCGCTTAGGAGCCACATGACGGCGCACCTTAAATTGTCGTAAGTCATTGCGCCACATTGCACAAAAACATGGGTAATGGAACACATGTTTGACCCGTTTGGAAGCGTTTTCGACTGCTTATCTCGTCTGTCTGGGTCAATGACCCGGAACGTGCAAATACGCCAAGAGGTCACTGGTTCTCCTGGTCAAGCTTGTTAACGCCACTCATTGGCCACCGGCAAGGGCATAGAATACGAACACGTCGCCCCTTCGCTCCTTTCTCATGCGGTTGACTCCTCAACAACATCATGAGACGAAGTGGTGCATCCTTTCACCTGTCAATACAAACCGCTATACTCTGGATTGTGGGCAATGCACACTGTGATCCTTTGTCGAGTCGTATTTCAGCAACAGAAACCAGATAAATTCGGCGGTCAAGTTGGGCCAGCCCAGCCACGATTTGGGACATGCACGCAGCCCAAAAGGAGAATATCACCGTGAAATTCAGTATACGGGCCGTGCTACTGATCCTTCTGGCCTCAACGGCCTTCGAGGGATGCGCGACCAAGCGTCCGGCAACCCCCGTGATTTCCACCACGCAGACCCTGTGGCAAATCGGCGTTCCGGACCACAGCCCGGGGGAATTCGCTTTGGGGCCGGGGGGCTACGCGAAGTTTGCGACCGACCCGGTGTATGTCGTTGGGATGTCGGACGCGAAGGAGGAATGGCCATGCGTCCAGCCTGGTCCCGCCGACGCCTGGGCCAGATCCCTCCAACACACGTTCACTATTTACTTTGGAATTGAGGGGTCGCCGCCATCGGGGGTGTACCAATTGGTCTTTGACCTGGCGGATACGCGTTCGGCTGCTCCGCCCACGCTTGAAATCGGCTTGAACGATCAGAAATGGACCCATCAGATGCCGCCAGGAGCAGGGGGTAATTCACCCTCGGGAAAATCCAGCGCGGGTAAGGAATGCGTTCTTAGTTTGCCGATTCCCGCCGAGGCGTTGAAGGCGGGAACGAACAAACTCGTTATCACGACCGTTTCCGGCGGTTGGATGCTTTATGATGCATTGCTGTTCGAGGCCCCGGCGGAGGCGCGTCTGGCCACCGTGAAGGGCATGACCTTGCTTCGCCGGGCGGATGTCCTTCCGGTCCTGGTGGAGCGGAGCGGGGCGCTGCGTCAACTGCTTCGGCAGACGATCCAGCATACGGGGGAGCCTGTCGAGGCAGCGCTGCAAATTGGCCGCGAAGCACCGTTGCCGGTGTCGTTAAAGCCCGGCCTGCAAACGATCGAGGTGGCCATCGCGACTGTTGCGGAAGCCACGCGGGTTCCGGTGGTACTTGCGGCGGGTGACAGCGTGTTGGCCTCCTACGAGCTCGATTTGCGGCCATCGCGAAAGTGGGAAGTGTACCTGCTGCCACACTCCCATGTGGACATCGGGTATACCAACCTTCAAAGCGAAGTCGAACAAAAGCAGGTGCAAAACCTTGACAAAGGAATTGAACTGGGGCGGGCGTCGGCGGGCGAGCCGTCAGGCGCGCAACACAAATGGAACAGCGAAGTCCTGTGGGCCGTCGACAGCTACATGCGCCAGGCCACGCCGGAAAAACGCCAGGCACTAATTGACGCCGTCAGAAAAGGTTGGGTCGGCCTCGACGCGCTGTACAGTAACGAGTTGACGGGGTTATGCCGGCCCGAGGAACTCCTGGAAGTTCTTGGTTATGCCCGGCGGCTTTCCAGCCAATATGGCCTGACTATCGATTCGGCCATGATCAGCGACATACCAGGTTGCACGTGGGGCCTGGTTCCCGCATTGGCCCAGAGCGGCATCAAGTATTTCTCGATCGGGCCAAACACCAGCACCCGTATCGGTTTTACGCGATCAGCTTGGAGTGACCGTCCGTTTTACTGGGTTTCGCCGTCGGGCCAAGAGAAAGTACTGGTCTGGGTGGCAGGCCAGGGGTACTCATGGTTCCATGGTGGTCCATTGCGCGACGAGCGGCCTGTTTTTGATTATCTGCGGCAGCTCGATGAGACCAACTATCCCTATGAGATCGTCCACGGACGCTACAGTATCGGCGGTGACAACGGCCCGCCCGACGATGCTCTCAGCGCCTTTGTTAAGGAATGGAACGTGAAATACGCCTTTCCCAAACTAATTCTCGCGACCACCGGCGAGATGTTTAGCGCATTTGAGCAGCGCTACGGGGATGTCATTCCGTCTGTCAGCGGCGATTTCACGCCGTATTGGGAAGATGGCGCCGGCTCCTCGGCCGCCGAGACGGCCGTCAATCGCGAAGCCGCGGAACGGTTGGTCCAAGCCCAAACCCTTTGGGCCATGCTGGGTGTGAAGGACTACCCGGTGGAAGCGTTCCAGGCGGCGTGGCGGAATGCTATCCTTTACGACGAACATACCTGGGGCGCGAACAACAGTGTTTCAAAACCTGAATCCGACTTCGTCAAGCGACAGTGGGCGGTCAAGCGTGCCTTTGCCGTCGATGCCGACACGCAGTCCCGCGACCTATTGAACCGCGCACTCGGGGGAATCGCCCCGGATTCGCGCGGCACCGGGGCCGTGCTTGTACTGAACACGAACTCATGGCCCAGGACCGGTCTCGTGGTGTTGCCGCCGGACGTCGCACGTCCGGGAGACCGCGTCACGACGGGCACCGGCGAGACGGTCGCATCACAGCGCCTCGCCGACGGCGCGCTGGCGATGTTGGCGAAGAACGTGCCGGCATTCGGTGCAGCAAAGCTTTTGCTCGCTTCCGGCGACATCCCCAAGATCGGCAACGCCAAGGCCGACGGCACGACCCTGTCGAACGGACTGCTCACGCTAACCCTGGACCCGGCCACCGGCGCCATTGCCTCACTAAAAGCCCAAGGCATCGCTGGAGACCTGGTCAACCGCGAGGGGGGGCGCGGATTAAACGACTACCTCTACGTGGCCGGACGCTATCCCAAGGCCCCAAAGGGAACAACCAAAGTGAAGATTGAGGTCAAGGAATCCGGTCCGCTTGTGGCCTCGTTCGTCGTTAAATCGGACGCGGCGGGCTGCAACACCCTGACTAGAGAGATTCGCGTTGTGGACGGGGAGGACTGCGTCGAAATCGTTGACCTCTTGGATAAGGCCAACGTTTTTGCGAAAGAAGCCGTTCATATCGCGTTCCCCTTCAATGTGCCCAAGGGAGTGGTCCGAATGGAAACGCCTTGGGCGGTCGTGCGGGCCGAGGCAGACCAGATCCCCGGCGCATGCAAGAATTACTTTACGGTACAGAGGTGGGTCGATGTTGCCAACCAGGACCTTGGCGTGACCTTGGCCACGGTGGACGCTCCCTTGGTCGAGATTGGCGCCATGACCTGCGACGCGACCGCCGTCAACTGGCTTGAGCAGGTTCCGGGGGGAACCACAATATACTCCTATGCCATGAACAACTACTGGGGGACGAACTACAAGGCCAGTCAAGGCGGCCCCGCGACGTTGCGCTACGCGTTGCGTCCGCACCAGCGGTTTGATGCCGCCGCCGCTGCGCGGTTTGGAGCCGAACAGAGCCAATCCCTCATCGTCGTGCCCGTCAAGGCTGACACGCGCGTCCCGGCCCCCGTGCTGCACCTGGAGCCGTCCGGCGTACTGGCAACGGCCTTGAAACCCAGCGACAATGGCAGGGGACTGATGCTTCGGTTGTTCGCAGCCTCCGGCAAACCGGAGTCGGCCACAATTCGAGGTGCGGCTGTTTCGGAAAGCAGCCTTCAAGAAGAGCAGGGTGATCAAATAGCTGGTCCTGTTGCCATTCCGGCATTTGGAATCACCACGCTGAGGGTGACACCGTTCAAAGCTAGATAATCCCATTCAACGGCGCAAAAACAGCACGCCGCTTCCGCCGGGTGCGTACTTGTTACAAGGACATTCTGATGAAATACGCCTTGCTTGTCGTTGCGTCGCTTGCCATTGCTCCCACCGTGTGGCCGGAGGAAGCATCAAAAAAAAAAGACATTCTGGTTCTTCATAATGACATCACACGCGTAAACTGGGCTGATTTCCTTTCA
The DNA here is from genome assembly GCA_903822375.1 of Candidatus Hydrogenedentota bacterium. Classification (GTDB taxonomy): domain Bacteria; phylum Hydrogenedentota; class Hydrogenedentia; order Hydrogenedentales; family CAITNO01; genus CAITNO01. The sequence goes on along the minus strand of CAIJOU010000249.1, from coordinate 1,138 downwards.
AAACAGGACCTCGTCTGGAACGACCTGCCTTCTTCGTGGGAGGGGGCTGCCTTGATGGGCAATGGCACCATGGGGTGCTACATAAAAAAGGCGGCGGAACCCAATGCGATAAACATTGAGATTTGCAGCAATGAAGTGCATGACCACCGCAACGGCATGCCCGCCGGAAACCAGCATCTCATGGTGGGCTATTTCACATTGGAACCAGTGGGCACCATGACAAAGGCGACCATGCGGTTGGACCTCTATAATGCGGAGACCAGGGTTCGCATTGATACAGAGAAGGGCACCATCGCATTGAATGCAATGGTTCATGCCGACAAGAACGCTGTAATTCTCGAAGCGGTCACCACCGGAGGCGAGAATCACTTTGTGTATCAATGGCATGCCCGACAGGGGGACAGCCCCCGGCAGATATTCGCTGTTGAAAAGAAAAAGAAGTACAAATTGACCGCAGGCTATGTCAATAATCCTGAGCCCGTTTCTGGTCTTGCCGGTGACATCAAGACGTGTGTGCAGCCACTGACCAACGCACAGACCTGCACTGCATGGAAAGAGACGAGAAGCGATGATACCAGTGTGCTGTACGTGAACACCGCGCACACATATCCAGGTGAGGGTGCTGTGGCGTTGTCAAGAACCGCGGTGGAAGAAGCCGCATCCATCGGCCTCTGCACACTGCGGGCAAGTCATCGCGGTTGGTGGAACAGCTACTACAAGAACAGCTTCATAAGCATTCCGGACAAAAAACTTGAGAATTTCTACTGGGTACAGCTGTACAAACTGGCCTCCGCAACCCGCAGGGGGCGTTCCATTGTTGATTGCACCGGGCCCTGGGTCGTGCCCACCTCGTGGCCCAATGCCTGGTGGAATCTGAATGTCGAACTGTCATACTGGCCGGTCTACACCTCGAATCATGTCGATTTGGGCTATGCGTTGTCTGACCTCATCTTCAACAATGTTCAGGCACTTGTTGACACCGTGCCGGTGGAGTACCGGGATGATTCCGCGGCATTGGACGGCGTAACCAATTTTGATTTGAAGGGCGGATTGGTGTTGCCGCCAAAAGACGACAAGAATGGCCCCCAACTGGGAACACTCCCCTTTGTCTGTCACAATCTCTGGCTGCAGTACAGAT
>CAIJOU010000248.1 GCA_903822375.1 Candidatus Hydrogenedentota bacterium | reverse complement strand
TTCGCGGCGGCATCCTGGCTGCGGGCGAACAGCCCGGCGTAGATGACCGCGGGCATTACCTCAACGCGGTGTTCAAGGTGCACCGGTACCCGGTGGATTATCCGGGACTTGCAGGCAAAGCACTGAAGCCGGCCGGCCCGATTGAAGTGCCCGTATCCATGAAGGGCAAGACGGGATTGGACGGGGTAAACACCAAACCCGAGCGCGGCCCGCGCGGTCCTGAAACGGAACAGGAAGGAAACCCGGAGGGACGGGGCATCCTGAAGTCACTTGGGTATCTGTAGACTGGATTCAAGCACCCGCTCTTGGGAGGGCCATCGAAAAGACAGTGTTTTCTTCCGAACTAGTCTCCAGCACAAGTTCGCCCTGGTGCGCCCGGACGATTTCACGTGCGATGCTCAGGCCCAGTCCGGCACCGCTGACGGTCCGGCTGCGGGCCTTGTCGCCGCGGTAGAAGCGGGTGAATACTTTGTCGCGGTCCTCGGGGGGGATGCCACTTCCCGAATTTGCGATGGAGAAGCGTATTCGCTGCCCGTCGGCCTGAAGTGTCATGCGGATGAACCCGCCCTTGTAGTTGTACTTGACGGCATTGGCCGCGAGATTCTGAATGACCTGTTTCATCAGGTCGGCGTCGCCCATCACCTGAATGCCGGGCGTGATGTCGCTTTCAACCCTGACCTCGGGCGCAAGGATTTCGGTGTCCTCGGCGATGCCTTCAACCATTTGGCTCAAGTCCAGCGGCCGCAGGTTGAACTTCAGTTCCCCCGCGTCAATTCTGGAAAGCAGCAGCAGTTTTTGCGTGATGCTCTTCAGGCGCTGGAGTTCCCTGCCGAAGGCCACGTAACGGCGCTGCTCCGCCGAACCCGGCTCGGCCTCGTGCACGGCCTGCTCCAACTGGGCCTGCAGCACGGTCAGCGGCGTTTTCAATTCGTGCGACGCGTCCGCGCTGAACCGCACCGCCTGGCGGAAACTGTTCTCCAGCCAGTCCATCATGTCGTTGAACAGCGCGATGAGCTCGGAGAATTCGCGGTCCTCGTTCTGGTCCGAGATGCGCTGGGAAAGGCCCTTGGTCTTGACCACCCGGATGGTTCCCGTGACCGCCTGGATGGGCTTGAGTGCGCGCTGGGATATCCACCACGCTCCCACTGCGACGAGCAGCAGGGCGATGGGCAGCGCCATCAGAACGGCGTGACGGATTTGCGCCATTTCTTCCGTGATGCGCCGCGTGTTCAGTCCCAGCACGAAGGTCAGCTCCGGACTGCCTGTCATGCCGATGCGCCACTTTATGCCGTCCGCCTCGCGGGTGAAGAATTCCGCGGTCTTCAACTGCGTCGGCATTGCGGGCGGCGAGGTCTGCCGGGTGTTCTTCGCGTCCTGTGGACCACGCGAACGGCGCGGCCGCGACGTGTCGGGAGGGGGTTCCGAATAGCGGCCCCACGCATTGGCGGCGGGAAACAGGTCCGCGGAAAGCTCCCTCGGCCAGTTGGACGAAACGTACAGCGTGCCGCCATCCCGGTCTTTGACCAGAAGAATGAAGGCCTCCTTCTTGTCATCCCCCAGGAAGAAGCGCAAAGAATCGCTGACGCGTTCCCAATGTCCCGGTTCGCGGGGCCCCACAAGGTGCTTGTGCGCAAACTCCTTGATGCGTTCGTCCATGCGCTGTTCGGTGATGCGGTGGACCGCCTCGATGGTGAGGCTGACGAACACGGCCAGCACGACGCCCGAGACAAGGACCGAGAAAAGCGCGATGCGCAGCCGGAACGACCTTAACGGCGGCAGCTGCAGGAGCTTCATGGCTTCAGGAACCTGTATCCGACACCGCGGACCGTTTCGATGAGGTCCGAATCGGAGTTTCCCATGATCTTCTTGCGCAGCCGCTGGATGTACACGTCGACAAGGTTGGTGTTGGGGTCAAAGTCGTAGCCGAAGACGTGCTCGATAATCTGGGTCCGCGTATAGACGCGGCCGGGCGAGCGCATCAGGTATTCGAGCAGGCCGAACTCGCGGGCGGTCAGCCGGATAGCCCTGGCACCGCGCCTTGCCTCGTGGGTGATCAGGTTGACGGTGAAGTCTCCCGCCTGCAAGAGGCTCAACTGGTTTCCCGACGCCCGCCGCACCACGGCCTGGATGCGGGAGATGAGTTCCTCGACGTAGAAGGGTTTTGTAACGTAGTCGTCCGCGCCGAGGTCAAGCCCCTCCACGCGTTCCTCCACCTCGTTGCGCGCGGTCAGCAAAATTACCGGAACCGCATTCCGCCGATTGCGGAGGGTCTTCAGAATGCTCAGGCCGTCGGGGCCGGGCAGCATGATGTCCAGCACGATGGCGTCGTACTGGCGCGAGGTGGCGAGGCCGAGGGCCTCCGTGCCGTGGTGGCTCACCTCGACGGAGAAACCCTGCTCTTGAAGGCCTTTCTGTATGAGGCCCGCGACTTCCTTCTCATCCTCGACAACAAGCACTTTCATGGCGTGATTATAGCGCAGTCGACGCCAAAGGAAGCGCCGTCAAAGATTACAATATTGTAATCCGCCGAAGCGCCCTTTATGGGAAGTTGTTTGCTAAAATACACGCGGCATGAGGTTGTCGTGCTGAAGCTTTGGCCGGCATGCCGGCACCCCAATGAAGTAAGTGAGACAGCAGTATGAAGAGAGTCTTTTCGATGTCGAAAGACGCATTAGGGGGTGTGCGTCGTTTTGCCGTGAGGCTGTTGGTTCTGGGGGGGGTTGTTCTTTTTTGTCCATATGTGACCGCACAGGACACATCAGGCCCCGCTTTTGACATGGCCCAGACCCTTTCCGACGGGGCCCAGCGCGCCACGCTGGCCTTTTCCGGGCTCGCCATGATGACGGGGAACCTGGACTCCCAGTCATTCTTCCCTCCCGGAAAGGTGGCCGACTACACCGGCTTCCAGTACCTGCGCGACAACGACCCGGACAATATGGGCCACAACACGAGTTTCTTGACCCGCGTCGCCAACAACGTTCTTTATATCCTGAACGATAGCCAGTTGAACCAACTGAAGACGCTGGCCTCCGCACAACTCGACCAAATCAACCTTTACGGTTACAAGCGATTCTCGCTGATGCAGGCGTTCCGCCGCTTGCTTGAAGGGAACCCTCCCGTCGGTTCGGTGGGCCTTGACCTTGCCGCGGTGAAAAATGCATCCCGGGATCTGTACCTGATTGACGGCCAGATCAGTTTTGACCGCGCCCTGCTTTACGCCGGTATCTATGCTTCCATGGATGCGACGCAGACCGCCTATCTGGATGCCATGAAGGGTAAGGGCTGGGGTTCGTGGCCGGACATCACAAACGACCAGGTCAGGACCCGGCTGCAGGGACTGTCCCAAGGAATGGCCGTGGCCGTGATGACCTATGCCGGCGACCTGTTCAGCTGGTATGCCGGTTCGCTGGACGCCGACGTCTATTTCTGTCCGGAACGCCAGGGAACCTACTTTGGCTCCTTCTACATAAAGGACGCGCCCGCCATCGGGCACGAGGGGTACAGCATAGACCAGCAACTCACGGCCACCGCGGGCGCCGCGCTGTGTGACAGTTCCAAGGGCTACGTCACGGCGGAGCAGGCCGCGCTCATGTCGGGCCTCGTGGACACGCAGCGGAACAACCTCTATGCGGGCACGGTCAATATCGTCCAGGTACGGACACAAATTGCCGCATTGCTGCGCAGCCTGCTGGTTTCCACGGCGTCGAGCGACAGCGTGAAGACGCAGATTCTTTCGCTTTCGGACACCTACGGCGACTTGGACGGCGAGAACAACCACCACTACGCCACGGTGTTTGCCCAAGTGTGCAAGTCCCTGACGGCGGGCCAGAAAACCGCCCTTGCGGACCTGCGCCATTCCATCATGTCCGGCACCTATCCCGACGGAACCGCCTTCGACTACACGACCTGCACCACGCCCTTCCTCTATTCGGCCGTCATCACTGACGCAAGCCTGCTCACGCCCTACATCGGCAACACCGACTACCTGTTTCTCATAGAAACCGCCCCCGCGGCCGCCTTCTCCATCTCTCCGGCCGCGCCGGTTGCGGGACAAGCCGTGACATTCACGGACATTTCCACAAACACACCAAGTTCCTGGTCCTGGGATTTTGGCGACGGGACGACCAGCACCGCGCAGAATCCCGCGCACGTGTATTCCTCAGCAGGCACTTACACGGTGACACTCGTTGCGGGCAATGCGGGCGGCTCCGGAACCGCTTCCCAGACGGTGACGGCAAGTCCGGCAGCAACCATTACTCCTTTTGACGGGAACCTTGTTCTGGGCCGTCCGACGGCGACCTCCATTGGGGCCAGCATATTCTCTCCCGACCAGAACGGAAGCGCTCTCATTGAATATGGCGTGACGTCGGGCGCGCTCGGCCTTCAATCCGCCGCAGGCACCCTCCAGGCGTCAAGGCCGCTGATGCTAAGCCTGAACGGATTGAGCCCCAATACCCAGTACTACTACCGGTGGAGTTTCCTGGCGGCGGGCGAGAGCGTACGCACTTACGGCGCCGAGCATGCCTTCCATACGGCGCGGCCCGCCGGCACCGGCTTCACCTTCACCATCCAGGCGGACTCGCACCTGGATGACCAGTCGAGTCTGGACCTTTACCGCCGAACCCTGGCCAACATCGTCTCCGATGCGCCGGATTTCCACGTGGACCTGGGCGACACATTCATGTGCGAAAAACACTCCGCCCCGTTCACCGCGCTGGTGCAGCCGGCGGCCGACCAGGCCACCGTGAATGCTCGCTACGTGTATGAACGGGCAAACTTCGGCATCGTCGGCTGTGCCACGCCGATCTTCCTGGTTAACGGCAACCATGAAGGGGAGGCGGGGTGGTTCAGGGACGGCACCGCAAACAACCTCGCCGTATGGACCACACAGGCACGGCAGCAGTACTACCTGAATCCTGAACCCGACACATTCTACGGAGGGGATTCGACGGAAGAAACCTATGTGGGTAAGCGTGCCGCCTGGTATTCGTGGAACTGGGGCAACGCGCTTTTCATTGTGCTGGACCCCTTCTGGAACAGCCTGAAACAGCCCGGAATTGACGGGTGGAATCTGACGCTCGGCCAGACGCAGTACCAGTGGCTGCAAAGCACCCTTGCGTCAAGTCCGGCCACGTTCAAGTTCGTGTTCATTCACAATCTGGTCGGCGGTTTGGACGGGCAGATGCGCGGCGGGATTGAGGCGGCGCCTTTCTTCGAGTGGGGAGGGCGGGACTTGGACGGAACGGATGTCTTTGCCCAGAAGCGGCCGGGCTGGGCCAAGCCCATCCACCACCTCTTGATTCAATATGGCGTCACAGCGGTCTTTCACGGGCATGATCACCTGTATGACAAGCAGGATTTGGACGGCGTGGTGTACCAGGAAGTTCCGCAACCCAGCGCCAGCAATTTCCAAAGCGGTCCGGGACTGGCGTCAGACTATCACTATGCGGCGGGGACCATTCTCAGCAGTTCGGGCCACCTGCGCGTGACCGTGGGTCCCGGCCACATCACATCACAATATGTGCGGGCATGGTTGCCCGCAAACGAAAATACCCAGCGGAAGAATGGACAAGTGGCCCACGAATGGACCGTCGCGGCGCCGGGCTGGCCGACGGCCACCTTCAGTTTCTCGCCAACGGCACCGCAAATCGGCGGGGCGGTCGCATTCACGGACGCCTCCACCGGCAGTCCCACGGCGTGGTCCTGGGACTTTGGTGACGGCTCCGCAAGCACCCTCCAGAATCCGAGCCACAGCTATTCCGCCACAGGCACCTACACGGTCAGTCTTACGGCGAGCAATGCCGCAGGCTCCCACACCGCCACCCAAACCGTCGTCGTAAACCCTTTGGGAACGGTCCCCACGGCCGCATTCACTTTCGCGCCCGCCGCACCGGTCAACGGTCAGACGATCCTTTTCACAGACACTTCCGCCGGCAGCCCCACGACCTGGCAGTGGAATTTTGGCGACGGTGTAAAAAGCACCCTGCAGAATCCCAGCCATGCATACGCCGCCACGGGCTCCTACACCGTGTCCCTCAAGGCCGCAAACACGACGGGCCTCGACACGGTGAAACATACCGTAACGGTGGCTCCGGCGGGAAACAGCGCCATCTCCAGCGTGAACATTGTGCTGGGAAACCCGACAGCGGCATCGGTCAAGGCGAATGTATTCACCGCCGGTCAGGGCGGCACCGTCTACATCGCCTACGGCACAGGTTCCGGCGACTATGGCGGTCAGACTGCACAGGCAACCCTCCAGACGGCAACGCCCGTGGAAATTGCGCTGGACGGGCTCACCGCGAACACGCAGTACCACTACAGGCTGTTCTATCAGGCAGCCGGTGAAACCGGCTACAGCAGTACCGACGAGTATTCGTTTCACACCGCCCGTCCCGCGGGAAGCACCTACGTGTTCTGCCTTCAGGGCGATTCCCATCCCGAGCGGCTCAACTCCCAATTCAATCCGGATCTCTATTCCCGCACGCTGCTGACGGCCGCCGCCGACAAGCCCGATTTCTATCTGGCGATGGGGGACGATTTCAGCGTGGACCAGCTCGACCCGCTCACCGTGACCGCCGCGCAGGTGGTCGAACGCTACACCATCCAGCGGCCTTTCCTCGGCTTGATTGGGCGAACCGCACCCGTGTTTCTGGTGAACGGAAACCATGAGCAGGCGGCGCGCTATCTGCTCAACGGGACCGCGGACAATGTGGCCGTGTGGGCCCAAAACGCGCGCAACAGCCTCTTCTCGCAGCCGGCCCCGGACGGCTTCTATTCCGGCGACACGGAGAATGTCCCCCACATCGGCCTGCTCCGCAATTTCTACGCGTGGACCTGGGGCGACGCGCTGTTCGTGACCATCGACCCCTACTGGGCCTCCTCGGTCTGCGTGGACGACCCCTTTGACGGCAGCCCCAAACGGACCAATCTCTGGGACATCACCCACGGAGACGCCCAGTACCAGTGGCTCAAGACGACCCTGGAACAGAGCCACGCGCAGTACAAGTTTGTCTTTGCCCACCACGTCATGGGCACCGGCCGGGGCGGGACGGATATGGCGGGGCAGTACGAATGGGGCGGCCAGAACAGCAATGGCACCTGGGGATTCACTGCAAACCGCCCTTCATGGCCCGCCACCATTCACCGGTTGATGGCCGACAACAAGGTGACCATCTTCTTCCAGGGACACGACCACATCTGGGTGCGGCAACAGCTCGACGGGGTGGTCTACCAGACGCTTCCCGAGCCGGCGGACCCCAATTACGTTCTCTACAACAGCGACGCGTATGCGACGGGTGACAAATTCGCCAACACGGGCTACACACGGGTTGTCGTGTCGCCGCTTCAGGTCCGCGTGGATTATGTCCGTACCTGCCTCCCGGCGGACGAGGGGCCGGGCAACGTAAACGGCTCCACCGTGTTCAGCTATTCAATAAGTCCGGCGGCGTCGGCCCCCATGGCGGCCTTCACCTTCTCGCCGTCCGCGCCGGTGGCGGGCGAGACGGTGAATTTCACCGACACTTCCACCAACACACCCGCCTCATGGTCCTGGGACTTCGGGGACAGTTCCACAAGCACAGATGAGAATCCCGCGCATGTGTATGCCGTCTCCGGGAGATATACCGTGACGCTCACCGCCACAAACGCCGGGGGCAGCACCGTCGCTACCCAGACGATTGACGTTTCCGTTCGCCCGCCGGCCGCCGCCTTTACATTCTCACCCTCCGCGCCCGTTACAGGTCAGACGGTGAGTTTCACGGATACTTCCGCGAACACGCCCACGTCCTGGTCTTGGGATTTTGGGGACAGCGCAACCAGCACGAACCAGAACCCAACACACGCGTATGCCGCCTCCGGCACGTACAGCGTGACGCTCACCGCCGGAAATGCCGGAGGGTACAAAGCGACCGTACAGTCGGTTGATGTGACGGTACCCGCCCCGGTGGCGGCCTTCACGTTTTCACCGCCCGCGCCCGCCACGGGCCAAACGGTGAGTTTCACGGACACCTCCACCAACACACCCACATCCTGGTCGTGGGATTTCGGGGACGGTTCGACCGGCGCCGATCAAAATCCAACGCACGTCTACGCGACCGCCAGTGCGTATACGGTGACGCTCACCGCGGGAAATGCCGGAGGGCATGCTGTCGCGACGCATTCGGTCAGCGTGACCGTGCCCGCTCCGGTGGCGGCATTCACGTTCTCGCCACCCGCCCCCACCGCGGGCCAGTCGGTAAGTTTCATCGACACCTCCATCAACACGCCCACATTTTGGACTTGGGACTTCGGAGATGGCGCCACCAGTTCAGACCGGAACCCGACGCATGTTTATGCGGCCACCGGAACGTACACGGCAACGCTTGTCGCCGGAAACAGCGGGGGCGTCGGTACTGCTGGAAGCCTTATCGCGGTCGGCAACGCCCCATCGACGCTGTCCGTGCAGTTCTCGGCATCCCCGACAACGGGAAGCGCCCCGTTGAAGGTCCGGTTCGACGCAACCGTGTCGGGAACCAGCGAGACGGTCTCCGACTGGCATTGGGATTTTGGCGACGACACGGATGTTTCGAACAACGTGCCGAATACCTTGCATACCTACACAGAAACGGGAACGTATACGGTTTCTCTCACTGCAACCACCCCTTCCGACAGCGCCACCATAACGATCAGGGATCTGATCGTGGTAAGCCAGACAGTTTCCCTGAACCGGCCAGTGTTGTGCGCTGCTCTGGCCGCCTGTCTGCTGGCGGC
>CAIJOU010000247.1 GCA_903822375.1 Candidatus Hydrogenedentota bacterium | reverse complement strand
CTGATAGATATTAGGCACATCAGTGAGAACATTCTGCATGTGGTCATGGCGTTTCCCATCGGTAAACCGGAACGGCGGATTTCGGCATGGGCGCAGCTTCAGTTCGCGAAAGCATGACATTTGTGCTTACTTCCGCACGCCGAGACCGGCCGTATTGTACCGACTCGGGGGAAGAAAGGGGAATGACAACGGCCCATGGCGATCTTAGACTGCCTGCTTTCCCATGGATTATGGGGATGAATTCCGTTGATAAGGAGTGGACGGACAGCGTAGGATGGGTCGCTCCCGGAGGAAAACACACCCAAGGAGAAAAGCCGTTGCCGGATAATATCGTGGTGGCCGTACTGGCGCTCGGGTGCAGTGGTTGGTTTCTGGTCCTCCTATCGGTCCTCTACAACATTCGGACCGTTCCCCGCATCGAGACTGTGTATCCGCCGCTGCCGGACTCCTGGCCGAGACTGGCGGTGATTGTGCCCGCATGCGATGAAGGCGACACCCTTGAGGCGACGATGCGGCTTCGTCTAAAGGAGACCTATCCCAATATCCAGTTTGTCGTGGTGGACGACCGTTCGACAGACGACACCGGCATTATCGCCGACCGTATTGCCGCGGATGACCCGCGTTTTCTTGTGATTCACAACAAATCGCTGCCCGAGGGCTGGCTGGGAAAGGTTCACGCGCTTCAGCAGGGGGTCGAGGCGAGCGACAGCGAATGGATTCTGTTCACCGACGCGGATGTTCATGTCGAACCGGGCGTGCTGGAGAAGGCTATCGCGTGGTGCGAGCATCGAAAGCTCGACCAATTGGCAATGCTTCCGCGGTTGGAGGTGGACCGTTTTGGCGTCAAGATATTCAACGCGTTCTTTGCGCGCTTTGCCATGTCCGGCCCGGCCGCGCTGCGCATGATCGAAAGCCCAAAGACGAGAATGGCCGCCGGGGTCGGCGCGTTTAACCTGTTCCGGCGGTCCGCCCTGGCGCGCACGCCCGGCATGGAACGGCTGCGGCTTGAAGTCATCGACGACGGCGCGCTGGCGATTATGCTCAAGGCGTACGGCGCGCGCTGCAGCATACTCAACGGTTCCAGCGCCGTGAGCTTGTGCTGGTATCCTTCGGTGGGCGCCATGGAAAAGGGCTTTGAGAAGAACGGGTTTGCCATAGTCTTGTACAGCATCCCCGCCATGCTTGCGGCGTGCGCCTTTCTTATTTGCTCCGAATGGCTGCCTGTCTTCGCGATGCTGCAGGCGGGCCATCCCCGTCTTCAACTCATGGGCGTTCTTGCGTATCTGTGCGCGGTGGGCGCGACTGCGGCCGCGGGCCGCGCGATCCGCTCGGCCGCCGCGCCCGCCCTGTTCTATCCTGTCGCTTCGCTGTTAATGAGCTACTTCCTGTTCCGCTCGGGTGTGCTGGCGGTCTGGAGAAAGGGCGTCGTGTGGCGCGGCACGCTCTACCCGCTCAAAACACTCCGGGGATTCCATCGCATACTCCTGAAACCGGATAAAATCAACAAGCCTCAGGAAGGCAACAACCCATAGGAATCGCCGCCCCACTGGAAAGTCCGCGGCCAGACTGCGGGGAATGAGCGCCCAAGCCCTCACGGGAGACCCGCCTGAACAACCCTGCCAAATCGGAACGTCGCGGTTTGACTATTTGCGGTCAGCAGAGATGGCCGACTTCCCCGCTTAATCTCGACCCCAGCCGTTGACTGACCGGAAGCGAACGGCGTGTTCCATATCAACGTGCACCGCCCGCCCCTATTCTTCGTGCGGCAACACGGCGGCGAACCAGACGACGAAAATGGTTAGCGCCCAGATGGCCACATGCTCCAGCAGTGGAAACGACTGCAGCCCATGCAATGCAACGGACAAGTCAGCCGTTATTTCG
>CAIJOU010000246.1 GCA_903822375.1 Candidatus Hydrogenedentota bacterium | reverse complement strand
CTTGACTTCATTCCGTTGAAGTGGCTCATTGCGCACATCACGGCATGACAAAACGTTTCATTTTAAATTTGCTGCTCTTGGGCGGTTGCCTGCTGGTCGGCGTCACGACGGCTTGGGCGGGGACTGGCCATCGCGAGCGCCGCCTCCATTTTCGGGGAGAGGCACCGTTCGACAAAGCGCGTCATACCAACCAGCGCCCGAAGGGGGTCGCCTGTATCGAGCGCGGCGCGCCCCACGGTTTCGGCAAAATCCGTGTCGGCCAGGTCCGCCAGCGCTCCAAGCGCAAGGCGGGCCTGTTCGGGGTCTGAAAAGAGGTTGTGCTGCGGCAGGCCGTCCATGAATCATTTCTCCAGCGGCTAAAAGTATACCCCACCGGGAAGGTGGAGTTATAGGTCGTCCGAGATTGCGCCGCGACGGACCATTGGCCTAACATGTGGGCCGTTGAAACGCTTTTCGGGGTGAGATATGCGGAGACTTTCTGGCGGCGGAATATCACCCCCAAGTAACGCCGAACCAACAGGGAGAGCTGTCAGTCATGCGTAAAATTGCGATTGCATTGGGTGTCGTTGCCTGTCTTGTGGGTGCCGGTTGCGCAACCGGACCGAAGAAAGCTGCCGCTCCGGAGACCAGACAGCAGACAGTCCGCCCGGAAAGTCCCGCGGTGAAACCGCTTCCATCGCCCGCAAACGTGATTCTGCTGCCCATGCCCCGGAGCATGAAGTTTTCCGAAGACGGCGCCGCAGTGGCTGTCAAAGGGTCTCCAATCATCAAGATCGACGCTGCCGCCATGGCGCACGCGCAGGGATACGTGCTGGACATTGATGTGGCCGGCGGGGTGAGAATCCAGGCGAACAGCGACGCAGGCGCTTTCTACGCGCGGCAGACGCTGAAACAGTTGGCGCGCCAGTACGAGGGCACGGGGCGTCTGCCGGTGGTGCACATTGAGGACTGGCCCGATTTTCCCAACCGTGGTGTCATGCTCGACGTCGCCCGTGACAAAGTGCCGACCATGGACACGCTGCGGCAACTGGTGGACCTGTTCACTGAAATGAAGTTCAACCAGCTCCAGCTCTACACGGAGCACACCTTTGCCTACAAGGGGCACGAAGTCGTTTGGAAAGACGCGTCGCCCATGACGCCGGAAGACATCCGTGACCTCGACGCCTATTGCCGGGAACGGTTCATGGAACTGGTTCCGAACCAGAATTCCTTCGGCCACATGGAACGCTGGCTTTCCCATCCGGAATACGCTAAGTACGCCGAGAAGCCCGGCGCAAGCGACCTTTGTCCCGTGGACCCTGCCTGCGTGGACCTGTTGCGCGGCATGTATGACGACCTTCTGCCAAATTTCACCAGCAAGCAGGTCAATGTGGGATGTGATGAAACCGGCAGCATCGGCAAAGGTCGCAGCAAGGACGAAGCAAAGAAAATCGGAGAAGGGCGTGTGTATCTGAACTTCATCAAGGAGATTCAGAAGCTTGTCCAGTCCCATGGCAAAACGATGCAGTTCTGGGGGGACATCATCATGCAGCACCCGGAGCTGATTCCGGAGCTTCCGCCCAACGTGATTGCGATGGAGTGGGGGTATGAGGCGAACCATCCCTTCCTGGAGCATGGCAAGAAATTCGCGCAGTCCGGCATTCCGTACTATGTGGTTCCGGGCACATCGAGCTGGAATTCACTGCTCGGCCGAACCAACAACGCGCTGGAGAATCTGCGCAACGCGGCGTTCAACGGCTTTGCCAATGGGGCCAAGGGCTTCCTTGTCACCGACTGGGGCGATGGGGGCCACTGGCAGTTCATTCCTGTTTCCTTCGCGCCCTTTGCCTACGGCGCGGCATTGAGTTGGGCCATGGACGCCAACAAAGACCTGCTGTTGGCAAAGGCTCTGGATGCCCATGTCTTTATGGATGAAGCGGGGATGATGGGGCAGGCCGCCCTCGATTTGGGAAACGCCCATCTGAAGAGCAATGTGACGGTTGGAAACAGTTCGGTTTACTATGCGCTTCTTATGAATTCCACACAGGGTTCACCGTCCAAGGGCGTTTTGAAGGCCATGACCCCGGACAGTATCAACGCCGCAGACAAGGCCATTGATGATGCGATGGCAAGAATACACAGGGCAAGAATGGTTCGAACGGACGCCGCAACAGTGGTTGCCGAGTTTGGAACGGACGCCGCGCTTGCAAAGATTGCCCTCAGGCTGGGCAGGGAGAGGATAGCCTGCGGTGATGTGGGTACGGCGCAGCTCCCTGCGGAGAAAAGGAAGGCCGTCGCGAAAGACTTGCAGCAGGTGGTGGAGCAGTTCAAGACCCTGTGGTTGGTGAGAAACCGGCCTGGCGGTTTGGCGGACAGCACCTCGCGGTTGGAGGCTTTGACCGCCCGGCTTAACCAGTAGTTCGGTGGAAAACACCGATAAAGCTGTAAAAAATTGCGGCATTTCCCGCATTTTGCTAAGATTAGATTTCGAGGTGCTGGTCCAGTCCATCCCGGCCGCACTGGGAGAGGTCCTGTAGCTCGGGTCACACCGGCCCGATGGGGATGAGAATAACCGGAGTCAAGCATGGAACATAAAGAACGGCAACTACTTAGCGGAAATGAGGCGGTGGCATTGGCCGCTGTCCACATGGGTGTCACGCTGGGAACCGGCTATCCGGGAACCCCGTCGACGGAGATACTGGAGCGCTTTTCGCACATCGGCGGCAAGGCACAGTGGGCCCCCAACGAGAAGGTGGCGCTGGAAGTCGGCGTGGGCGTGGCTTGGGCGGACGGTCGGGCGCTGGTCACCATGAAACACGTTGGGGTAAATGTCGCCGCGGACCCGTTCTTTACGATGGCCTACACGGGCGTCAGAGGCGGTCTTGTTCTGGTGTCGGCGGACGACCCAGGCATGGCGTCCAGCCAAAACGAGCAGGACAACCGCAGGTACGCCAAAGCTGCGGGCCTGATGATGCTGGAACCGGCGGATGCCCAAGAGGCGTACGACATGACGCGTCTGGGCTTTGAACTGTCGGAACAGTACGGACTGCCGGTTATTCTGCGCATGACAACCCGGGTGTGCCATTCAAAGGCCATTGTCCGGGAAGGCGAAGCCGAAGCACGGGAGAAGGTGCCGCATTTCGTGAGGGATGCGACCCGTTATGTGATGGTCCCCGCCTATGCGCGTCCGGCCCACCGGCGGCTGCGCGAGAAGCTAAAGAAGATTGCCGAATGGTCCGAGGCCGCAGAGATTAACCGCACGGTTGACGGCGGCAAGGCACTGGGCATAGTCACCTCAGGCGTTTGTTATCTTCATGTTCGCGAGGCGGTGCCGGAAGCGTCGGTGTTCAAGATTGGCATGTCCTATCCGCTTCCCGTTGAAAAGATTCGTGAATTCGCCAAAGGCGTCGAACGGTGTCTCGTGATCGAGGAGGGGGATCCCTTCCTCGTTGAATCCCTGCGCACGGAGGGGATTGAATGTGAAGGCAAGGACGAGATGTACCGTTTCGGAGAACTGAACGTCACGCGGATTCAGCGGATAGTCGCACGGGACAACTCGCCGGAAGCGCCCCCCGCGAAAGGCAAGCCGCCCCAGCTATGCCAGGGCTGCCCGCACCGGATGGCGTTTAGTGTGCTCAAGAAATATGACTGTATCATCGAGGGGGACATCGGCTGTTACACGCTGAGCGTGCTGCCGCCGCCTCCGCTTGTGATGGCCAGATATTCGTTATCAATCTGAGCATATCCTGGATAAACGGCAAAGGCCTGATTAAGGCTCACCGTCGTTGGATTCGATGATCCATCGAGCGGAGCGGTTAACTCCCACGGGTCCAGGGGTTGTTTGCAGGAATCCCATCTGAACCGGATTGAAAAGAAAAATTTCCGCAG
>CAIJOU010000245.1 GCA_903822375.1 Candidatus Hydrogenedentota bacterium | reverse complement strand
TTCAATTATGCAGACCTTCACTTAGGACACCACGCATACCCAAATACAGAAAGACAGAAGAGTCGGCGGGACGCCGGCGCTCCCAGTGCGATCGGTTTCGCATGAAATAGCATCCCCCTCCCCTGCGTTGATACATTAAGGGCAAACGGAGTGACATGATGCACCTTGTGACAGCCATATTGAATGTTGCCGACGAAACCTGGACCGTGGCGGGCCAGATGGCCCCCTATCTGCTCTTTGGTTTCCTTGCGGCGGGACTGTTGAGCGCTTTTGTGTCGCCCAAATGGCTGGAACGCCATTTGGGCGGGCCGGGCTTTATGCCCGTGTTCAAGAGCGTCATGCTCGGCGTGCCACTGCCGCTGTGCTCCTGCGGCGTCATCGCGGTGACAGCCTCGCTGCGCCAGCACGGTGCCAGCCGCGCCGCCGCCACGGGTTTCCTCATCGCCACGCCGCAGACCGGCGTGGACTCGATTGCGGCCACCTGGGGCATGCTGGGGCCGGTGCTGGGCATTTACCGGCCCGTGGTGGCACTCTTGAGCGGCCTCTTCGGCGGACTGTTGGTGAGTCTGTTCGGCGAACCGGAAACACCGGGAACCGGCAAGACCGACAGCGGCGACGCCTGCGCCACGGGCGGCAGTTGCGGCATGGAAGACAAGCCCGGAGAAGGGTACTGGGCGCGGGCACGCCATGTGTTTCATTACGGGTTCGTGACGCTTCCCCGCGACATTGCCCGGCCGCTGGTGACAGGCATCATCATTGCCGGCATGATCAGCGCGCTGGTGCCGCCGGACGCGCTGGCCCCCTACATCGGCGGCGGCATTCTTGCCATGCTGGCGATGATCGCCATCGGCATTCCCCTGTATGTGTGCGCCACGGCCAGCATACCGCTGGCGGTGGGATTCATACACATGGGCGCCTCGCCGGGCGCGGCGCTGGCGTTTCTCATTGCCGGCCCGGCCACCAACGCGGCCACCATCGCAACGGTCTGGAAAACGATGGGGCGCCGGACCACCGTGCTGTATGTGTTTTCAGTCGCCGTTTCTGCCCTGGTGGCGGGACTTTTCTACGACGCATTTGTTGCGCTGGTCGGCCATTCCGGATTTGCCGTCGCCACGCACCACCACCATGAAGGCGAGATGGGCGGCATGAACGACGCGTTCACAGTTCTGCTGCTGGCTGTCGTGGTCTACAGCGTAATGGAACTGAGAATACTCGGCCTGCTTAAGAACATGCGTCCCGCACCGGAGCCGATCGACCTGCCCCACGTGACCCTGAGCGTCAAGGGAATGACCTGCTCGCACTGTGCGGCGGCGGTGCGCGGCGCGCTGGAAAAGACCGCAGGCGCGGGAAATGTGGAAGTGGACCTTGCGGGCGGCAGGGCAGTCATCTTGGGGTCCGGCCTCGACGGGGAGGCGTTGCGGAAGGCGGTGGCCGGATTGGGGTATGATGTGTCCGTGCTGGCCTGAAACCTTGCCACGGATATTCCGCCATGCCCCCAAGACAGAATAACAACGCCGTCAACGCATCCGCTGAAAATGCGCCTCGTTTGGAACACCTGGACACGGCGCGTCTGATTGTGCTTTGCGTGACGATCATTGCGGCATCGCTCGCGTGGTCGTTCAACCTGGTCTCCTTCCTGCACGCCAAGGAGGCCGCGCTCTGCGCCGCGCTGCTGGTGCAGGGCGTGCTCTATGCACTGCGCCGCCCCCCGGTGCATGCCATGGCACCACCGTTCATGCTGGTGCTGCTGGGCTTGTGGCTCAGCTGCATCACCCTGCTGGCGGGACACCAGTCACTGTTGACCATGGCTGGAATGCAAAGGTTCTTTCTCATCGTTCTTTCGGGACTGGTGGTCTGCGACCTTGTGCCGCGTCATGGTCGTGCGATTTGCGCCTCGCTGGTGTTCTCCGGCGCGGCGGTTTCGCTGCTGGCGTGCCTGCAATACATGGGCTGGATACCGTTCCTGTTTCCGGTGTTCTCGGGATATGACCAGGCGGCCTATTCCGTGTTCGGCAACCAGGACCTGCTGGGCAGCTACCTCGCAGTCATCCTGGCCCTGGGCGCGGCCATGACGCTGCGGCACACGGTTGGCCTCTCCCCCCTGCCGGCCCGCCTCATCTGGCCCGTTCGGTTCTGCCTGCCCGTCATCGCAACGGGCCTGTACATATCCATTTCACGCACCGCCTGGCTGGCCGCGTCGGTGGGGATCGTGGTGGCGGTGCCCTGGCGTACCGCATGGACGCATTTCCAAACCAGCCTGCGGCGGCGCACGGTGGTTCTCGTGACGGTCGTCCTGCTGGCTTGCATGGTGCCCGCCGTGTGGCTTGCGCCGACACTGGGAGGGCGCATCACGCGGACCTTCAGCAACGCCGATGTGGGTTTCCGCGTCCGTTTGTGGATGTGGGACGGCGCCGTGGAAATGGTCAAAGAGAATCCGTTTGCCGGCGTCGGCTTCTGCAACTATGCCCTGCAAAGTCCCTATTATCTTGGCAAAGTGCTTTGGGCGCCGGGCGGAAAGGCGTTTTACCACAACGAACTGCACGCCGACACTGCGCACAGCGAACCGCTCCAATTCGCCGCGGAAAACGGGCTCGCGGGCATCGCCGTTCTCGTGGGCGTCTTTCTGCTGGTCGGTTCAAGACAAAGGAAGGAAGGGAGTACCGTGCTGCCCGTCTGCCGCCCGCTGCCCGAGGCGTGGGGTGCGCTGACAGCACTGGGCGTGGCGGCATTGTTCAACGCCACGCTGCACAGCGCGCCCCATGCGCTGGCGGGACTGCTGCTGCTCTGCGGGCGGCCCGGTCCCTGCCGACCATACCGGCCGGGGCGCGCAGTTTCTTGGGTGGTGCCGGGCGTATGCCTGCTCTTCCTCTGGCCCCATGTGCAGAACACGCTTATTCCAAGCTATCTGCTGCGCGTGGCCGAAACGGCCCACATAAAACACGCGCCGGAGGCGGAATCACTCTACCGCAGGGCGGCTGCCTGGAGCGGGTTCAGCACGCAGGTGCACGAGGACTACGCCATACTGCTGTCGGATCAGGGACGCAATGAGGAGGCGCTTCGCGAACTCGACCTCGCCAATCCGGGACTGGACATAGGCCGGGTGCATTTGCTGCGCGCGTGGTGCGCCCAGTCCCTGGGGAAGAAAGACCTCGCCTTCAGCGCGGCCAGCCAGTGCCTCTTCCGCTGGCCGGAAAACGGGCAGGCCTGGGACATCCTCATGAAAAACTGTCCGCCAGACCAGCGCGATGCTTGGAAACAGCGCTGGGCGCGCTGGATGGGCAAGGCCGCATCGGCTAGTTCAGGAACTCCGGCCGCAGCAGCCCCTCCAAAATGACCTGCGCGCCGACGCCCTTTTCGCCCGAAACGGCAACCGTGTATTTCTTCCCCGGGATCACGGAGAAAAGCTTGACGTAACGGCGTTCCTGAACATAGTCGAACACGCGGGCGCCGGTCTCATCATAGATTTGAAACTTCAGCTGCGCCCCCTCCCGGTCGGACAACAGCGTGAAGGACACTTCCCCGGCCCGGCGGTCAAGCCATGAGGAACCGGTGGGGTGCCAAACAATGTTCTGGTTAATGGGCACCACTTCCTGCGGAAACCGGTAGTTGCCCGGGACGGCCTCGCCGGCGGATGCGCCTATGACTCTGGCCACCGCCACCGCCTCGCGCAACGGATTCAGCGGCTCTTTGAGCAGGAACGACTCACTCGCCACAAACGTTGCGGCCGCCAGTATCAGCACCATGCCGAGCTGGAGCGCCCAGGCGCCCATGGCCCTGCCCAACGGCATGCCGAAGGTGGACAGTATCAGCATCAGCGACAGGATCATGGGCAGGAACACCATCAGGGGCGTCAGCGGAGGCGGCAGAAACGATGTTGCATAGGCCAGTGACCCCATGAGCAGCCCCGAAAGCGTTATCAGCATGCCGGGCACGGGCTTTGGGGGATTCACCAGCAGCACGGCCAAGTGGAATGCCAGCGGCCAGAACAGAATCGCCACCAGCCCGGTGATGGCCCGGCTGTAACCGATTTGGCGCTCATAAAGTTCCCAAACCGTGTGCGTCGGCGTGCCCGCTCCGCCCTGGCCGGCCGCTCCCAGCATGGACAGCGAAAGATACAGCCCAAGCAGCAGAAGCACGACAACCGTGGCGATGGCGGCCATGCTTAGTGTCTCAGGACTGAAAGCCACCCCGGTTTCAGGGTCTTCCGTACGGTCAAATTCGGAGAAGGGATCGTCGGCAATGCGCCCGCCGCACTGCCAGCACCGCGGCGCCGTCTCCACATTCGCAGCGCCGCACGCCGAGCAGGCGATGGTGTTCCTTTCGGTGCCGGCGGGCCGTTCCGGCCCGGAAGAATCACTTTCTCCCCCGCTGGAGAAAGCCTTTGAATCCCGCCGGAAACCCTCGTACCCCGTCATATCCCGCGCCGCCCGAATGCCCGCCACCGCGGGCTGCGCTTCAGCCGCCTCGCGGCGCTTAAGTTTGGTAATGGCTTTGGACGCAAGCGGGTGGTCCGGGTTCTTCCGGGCGATTTCCTCCCACACCTCCCTTGCCCGGGCATGGGCGCCCATGCTTTCCAGCACCCGGGTCAACTGCTCCTGTAGACCGACCTCGTCCGGCCACAATTCGATGGCCTCGCGCAACTCCGCAACCGCCTCATCATGCCGGCCCAGCCGGAAAAGACAGGCGGCAAGGAATCGGCGCTCGTTGAGCCTTGGTTCCCCCGTCTTCTTGAGCACCAGCAGGTGCTCCAGCGCCTGATCATATTCCCAGGCACCGTAGAGCTGCTTGGCAAGCCGCCAACGCTGCGAATGGTCGCCGGGATTCTTCTCGACGTTCTCCGCGGTATCCCATATGTTCGCCATGGATACTCCCCTTTTCGCGCCCCCTAGCGCGCGCGACCCTTGCCCGTCTTTTTCAAAACCTTGCGTTTGGACGCCTCACGCTTCCGGCGCAGCCGGAACAGCAGTTCGTTTATGCCCAGAGAAAGCACGCCGGCCAGCATCGCCGCCGCAAAAAAGCCAACGACGTAACGGACGATGGGCGACGCCGTGTCGTAGGTGTATTTGAACATCAGATGAACGCACAAGGGGGAAAGCGCGATGGTCAGGATGATCCATGTCATCCAGCCGATGAAATCCGGATCTTTCAGCAGTTTCTTGACCTTGATTTTAATCTTCACTGTTTGCTCTCTCCCAATGATTCTTCCGCGCTGCATGCCGGACGAATCGCGCCGGGCAGCACAATGTGAAAACAAGCCCCGGACCCGGAACGGGCCAGGTTTATCGTTCCTTCGTGCTCTTGGATCACCTTCGCCGTCGTGGCAAGGCCCAACCCCGTCCCGCGCGCACCCTTGGTGGAAAAGAAGGGATCCCAAATGCTTTCGCGGACCTCGGCGGGCACCCCGGGTCCGTCATCGGCGACCTCGATCTCAAGCGTGTCCGGCGGCGTGCTCCAGGCGCGCACCCATACGCGCCCCCCAGCGGCGGGCAATGCGTCGGCGGCGTTGTTCAGAAGATTAAGCAGGCACCGGTAGATGCCGTCCGCCTCCAGCCAAACCCTTCCGTCCACGCCCGACAAGTCAACGGACATTTCGATGTGCTTGGTGTTAAACAGGTCGCGCACGGAATCGCGCGCCTCGCCCACCAGACCGGCCAGGTTGCACTCGTGACGCATCGGTCTGCGGGGCTTGGAAAGTGAAAGCAGGTCCTGCACAAAATTGGAGATGCGCCGGACGCTGCGCTTCAGCACGGGCCAGGTGCGGTCCATGACCTCACGGTTGCCGCGATCCAGGGACATGTCTATGAGTTCGGTGCTGCTGTTGAGCCCCGTGATGATGTTCTTGATGTGATGGGTCATCCCCGCAATGGCCTGGCCGATGGCGGCAAGGCGTTCCGTCTTGATCTCCCGTTCAATCAGGCGGGCGTTGGCCACCGCGGCCGCCGCAATGCCGGAGAACATCTCCATGACATGCACGTCAAGCGGGGAGAATGTGTCCGCGCCCACCTTGTTGAGCACCTCGAGCACGCCGATAAGATGACCCCGTTCGATCATGGGCACCGCAAGCAGGTTGCGGGTCTGGAACTGGCTGGCCGAATCGGCGTCACGGAAGAAGCGCGGGTCGCCGCCCGCATCGGCGATGTTGAGCGTGCTGCGCGAGGCCGCGGCGCTGCCCGCAATGCCCTGCCCCATCTTGAGCCGTATTTCGCGCTTGAGCCGGTCCTGGTCGCCCGTGTCGCCCAGGGCAACCTCAAAATACAACTCGTCCGCCTGCTCATCGTACAGGATCACGGAAGCGGCCTCGGCCCCGGCCACGGAACGGCTTTCCTCGCTGATGCGCACGAGAAGCGCGTCCAAATCGGTCAATGCACCCATGAGGCCGTGGACGCGATACAGCGCCTCCACGGCGCACCGGATGTCTGTCCGAGACGCGTCATCAAGCCAAGGAAGGCTTTCCTGCCGAGTTTCCGTCATGAAGCGGGCCGTGTTCCCTGCCTGTCCAGCTGGGCCTCAATCACTGAAAGTGAATGATAGATGACATCTCCAACCGCCTTCAAGCTCTCCGCGCGCACCTTGTCCAGCGTGTCCTGGGCCGTGTGCCAGTTCTGCCCATGCTGCACCAGGGATCCCCCGTAGGAAAAATCAATTATCTCCAGCGCCGGTATGCCCGCCTCGCGGAAGGGGATGTGGTCGTCTTCCACTTTTCGGGCCGAAAGGCCGAAATGCCGCATATACCCAAAACGCCGCGCCGTGTCCCATACCGGATTGAGCAGCCAAGTCGGCGCATCGGGATCGCGGTGGATACACAGGTAGGCGTCGCCGATCATGTCCACGTTTATCACCGCACGAATCTTTGACAGTTCGCCCTTCTCCTTGAGATGCGCCACCAGCGCGCGGCTGCCGTAGAGACTGTTGTCGGCAGTCCATTTGCCGAAGGACTCCTCGCCGTCAAGCCAGGCGAGCCAGAGCGTGCAGCCCCTCCCCGTGCGCGATTTCAATGCACGGGCCATCTCCAGCATCCACGCCGTCGTGGAGCCGCCGTCGTTTGCCCCGACAAAGGTGAATTTGTCGAACTGCTTGGTGTCATAGTGGTTGGTGAGGAGAATGACGTCCTCGCGCGCCCCTTTGATCTCCGTAATGAGGTTCACCATGGACTTTGGTCCAACCGGCGTCTTTGCCTCAAAGGCGTGTTGCCGCACCTCCAGTCCGATGCCGCGGATTTCGCCGGCGAGGTACTGGCGCAATGCGGCGGCTTTTTCGGAACCCGCGGGCCGCGGACCGAGACCAACGACAAACTCCAAGTCGCGCCATGCCCGGGCCTGGTCAAAGGGCGACTGGGAGGCCACAACGCGCACACGCTCGCTCTCGTCGGGCTTGAGCGAACGCTTCATGACCAACGCCACGATGAAAAGCAACGCCAGCGTCGCCACCCCGACTATCACGATTACTTTCATCGCTGTGTTGTTGTGTCCATACATGGTTTGCATCCATGACGACCGCTTTGCGCCGTATGTTGCGCGTCCGCCTTGTCCAGTTATAGTGGCACACGCCCGCACAATTCAACTACCGGACTGTCCCCATGCCAATCAGCAACCCACACTAGTTCGATTTGAGGGCTGCCGCGAGCGCTTCATACTGATCCGAGGCGATAAAGTCCACTCCGGCTTCTCTGGCCGCTTTCCAACGAATCTTCGCCGCTTCAAGCGAGCCGAAATTGTATTCGGGGCTCCAGCCGTTCCTCAGTTCCGTCATGCCGTGCCCGTTCAGGGTGTAGAAACGCACCCAATACCCCATCTTGTGCGCATAATCGACGAAGGCCTTGAGCCGGGCGGCTTTCTGGGGCGTCCACTCGCCCGCGTGCCGCTGCCCCTCCTTCTCGATGTCCACCCAGGAATGATTCCACCAGCGCCGGAAGTTGGACGCCTTCTCGGGCAGGACTTTGGACAGGTCCGGTGCCTCTAAGGATTCCTGGGCCTTTTCGTCTTTTGACGGCGCGACGCTCCGCGCACTTCCGAAGAGGCGCAGTTTGCCGCCCACCGGCACGCTGTCGTAGAAGGCCTTGACCGCCTTGTCGTCGCCGCTGGTCAGCACGAGAACAGGCTTGACATCCAGCGGGGAGACTTCGGCGGGATTCTCCGTTTTGACCGCCGTGCAGAGCCACGATTCGTATTCGCCGAGCAGGTTCCACACGGCGGGCGCAAAGGCGGGATCCTCGCCGCGCATATCATTGATATTCAGCGTTACCAAAGGCCAATTGCCGTGATTGCCCTCTTTGAGTGCCGCCTCAATCAAGGGCTTCACTTTGTCAAAGAAGTATTCGCGAAAAGCAAACTCGTTTCCGCCGCACTTCGCGCCGTGATTCACGACCACCCGGCCCTGCGCCGGGTCGGGGAGGGTGCACCATGCCAGGTCCATCTCGATGCCAAGCGGTGTCCCGGTGGCCAACGCGCGTGTCACCCGGTCGGCATAGAGCGTCTTGTACGGATAACAATTGTGCGCATCGAGAAGCACCCGCCGGCCTGGTTCAAAGCCTGCCTGTTCGGCCGCCCGGCCGCAAAGCGAAACGCATGCTCCGAAAAGCGCGATTCCAAAAACGCCCCGCCACACTCCAATGTTTCTCATCGTCTTACATTCTCCTCAGTTTGGAAGTCTTGCGGCGCATTCCCATGGATGGCCGGACCCGGGTTGGGGCGGTCATTTTTCAGGAAAGAGGCCCATCAGCGCCTGCGTGAACAGCGCGTGACCGCGCACGTCCGGATGGTTGATGGAGTTTTCCAGGTAGGCTATGTAAGGCAGGCCGCGCCGCCAGGCCTGGCACCAAAGTTTGCTGGCGTCGGCCAGGGCCACATTGTTCTCCGCCGCGAAACGGCGCAATCCCTTCACATAGGGGCGCGGGTCCTCGTCGAATTTCAGGGTTTTCATGTCCATCCAGTCCGGACGGACCAAGTGCGGTGTGAGAATGATGACCTCCGCCCCAACACCACGCAGGCGCGACAGTATGCCGCCGTAGTGGGACTGCACGCCGACCTCGTCCAAATAGGCGTCGTTTACCCATTCCATGACCACCAGGTCCGGTTTGGGATCAAGCACATCGCGCACGAAGTCTTTCTCACCGCCCGCCGGTGCTTGAAGATAGTCACGGCTGCCCCGTCCCCCCCAAGCCGCAGTGGTCAGGTTGATCTTGGCTTTGGGAAAGCGCTCTTTCAGTCTGGCCACAAATTGGACCTGATAGACACCCATGTTGGTAACGCTGTCACCCCATGCCACCAAAGTAAGCGGATCGCCCGAACGCAGTTTGCGCAGTGTGTTGGGCAACAGTTTCTCTGCGGCATCCGATGATGCCGGCAGCGCCGGAGCCAGGTTGGGCGTGACGGGGAAGAGATTCTCCTCGCTGAGCGCTTCGATTGGACCGGGAATCCACACATTCACCACGGGCCTATCCCCCGGTTGAAGCTCCGGCGGCAACACCACACCCATGGCGGGCGTGCCCCGGCGCACCGCCGCCTTGCCCGATGCATCCAGCACAATGCTGTCCAAGCGCTGCTTTGCATAGCTGTAGTCGGCATAGACCGCCTTCCCTTCGGGAATGGAGCTTATTTCCATCCGGCCAAAGCGCCCCCAGAACGGATCCAAAGCATAATCTTTTCCTTCTTTGAAGACAGGAGCGGCTCCGGTACCGGACTTGATGCGCACGGTGCCCGACACCAGTGTGCCCGCCGCCGAGCATTCGGCCGTGGCCATCTGCTGCAGAAGCGCCCCACGGAAGATGCCGGCCACCTTGGGATCCCATACGGGAACGATGCCGTGCTGTTCGTCACGAACCGCGACCACGTCGGGGACATCCACAGCCACCTGCTGCGTGGTCTTAGCCCCGTCCCCCGCCAACCCTGTAAGGATAATTGTCCAAGGCGGGGAAATGGCAACTTGCACGGTTCCCGCCTCCACAACTGAAATCACCGATAGAGAACACAAATAGACCGCGATCAATGACATGGCGTTCTTGTCCTTCTACGTTCCATTATGCCCGCTCTTTGTGCGCAGGCATTCCCGTCTTCATCGTAGGCTGCAATCTTCCCCGGCGCCTCGTCCGAAGACAAGAATACCCGATATTCGGGGACATATCCACCAACCCAATCGTCCGTACTCCACGGTGTGGCGCAGCCTCCGGCATCCGTCCCATTCTCCCTTTTGCCTTCGCGCTTCTTTTTCCCGCTTTTCTGGATTCTGGATTCTGGCTTCTGTATCCTTTACCGGACATTGCACCATCCCATACCCAATCAAGGAGCCCCTGCCATGCGTCGCCTCTTCCTGTTCACAACCGTCATCGCGTGTCTGTGCCTCTCAACTGTAAACGCCACGGCAATGACTGTGGATAAAGGGCTTGTCCCCTACCAGGTCATTCAGTGCAACAATGAAGGCAGGGGCTCGGTTTCGCTCGCCGGCACCAGCGGCGCCGCCGGCATGGTTCAACTGCGCCTCGTGGGCGTGCAGAAAGAGGTGTTCCCCTGGATCGACCTGGGCAAGACCCCGGGGGGTGAATGGACCGCCAGCTTCGACGGCGTGCCGGCAGGCGGACCCTACCGGGTCGAGCTGCGGCTTATGGATGACTCGGGCAAGACCCTCGAACAGACCGCCATCCCCGAAGTCCTCATCGGTGACGTGTGGGTGCTCGCGGGACAGTCCAACATGCAGGGCGTGGGCAACCGGGTCAACGTCGAGGAACCCCACCCGCAGGTGCACACCTTCGCAATGAACTACGAATGGCGGCTCGCCCAGGAACCTCTGCACACGCTCGCGGAATCTCCAGACTCCGTGCACGCCAATTTCAAGACGGACGAAGAGCGCCAGAAGGCGATCAGCGACTGGCGCGACGGCGCCAAGGGTGCCGGATTGGGCATCACCTTCGCCAAGGAAATGGTGAAGCGCACGGGGCGGCCCGTTGGACTGATCGCGTCCGCCCACGGCGGTACCAGCATGGCCCAGTGGAACCCCGCCCTGCGGGATGAGGGGGGGAACTCGCTCTACGGCTCCATGTGCAAACAGGTGCTCGCCGCAGGCGGCAAGGTGCGCGGCGTGCTCTGGTATCAGGGCGAATCGGACGCGAACAAAGACGGCCAGCCGGTCTACCGCGAGAAGATGAAACAGCTCGTGGCGGCCATGCGCGCCGATTCTGGAATTCCCGACCTGCCCTTCTACTACGTGCAAATTGGCCGCTTTACCGGCAAGTCGGACGCGTTCCCGACGTGGAACGCCATCCAGACGGACGAACTTGCGCTCGAAGCCGACCTGGCCCCCGGCGCAATGACGCCCGCCGTGGACCTGGCGCTCAATGACGGCATTCATGTCGGCACCCCCGGACACAAGACGCTCGGTTACCGCCTGGCCAACCTTGCCGAACATGACTTGTTCGCCGGGAAGACCCTGCGCGGACCGCGCCTCGAAAAAATCGAGGTCGCCCACACCCCGTATGGAGGCCAGGTGCGGGTGAAGTACAATTCCGTCAACGGCGCACTCGCCGCCGCCGGACGCCTCTCCGGATTCACCATCAGCGAAGGCCCGGAAGGTTCTGACGCGCCGTGCATCTTCAACCAGGAACTTGACCCGAAAGACCCGACTGTCGCGATAGTGTGGTTCGACAATCTTCCCAACAATCCACAGCTCTGGTACGGCCGGGGCCTGAACCCCTATTGTAATCTCGTGGACCAGGCCAACATGGCCGCCCCGGTTATGGGCCCCATCCCCATCAAGGAATAGCAGCACGAGAAACCCGTGCTTGAGTGCCCGCCGGGCCATGTCCCAACGCCGCGAGACACGGTTGCCATGCAGTATTGTTTCCAGGCAAGGCATTTTGACGATACAAATCACCCCAGTCACCCTCAGGACCCTACAGCATGAACGACAGCAGTAAGAGTTCCGATCTACTCCACGACCTCATCCTGCCCACACTCCTTTTCGCCACGGTTGGCGGCATGGTTTGGGCAGTCCGCGGCTGCTCCGGCTTCGGCGCAGTAAACGGCTGCGTATTCTCGGGCGTGACGTGGGGCACAGTCTGGTGGTTCATCGCACGTGACCGCGGCGCAAAGCAGTCACGCCGCTACGCCTCGGCCTGGATTATCCTGGCGCTGGCCGTCGGCATAGGCATGGCCGGCGCCCGCGGCTGGATGCAGTGGCCCAGTTTCTTCCGGGGCGAACTGTTGCTGGACGCGCCGCACAACAAAACCGTCCCCATACCGCGCGCCTACGGCTTTCTCTGGCTGTTCATCGCCGGGGTGCCCTGGGCTGGCCTTGGCGCATGCATGCTTGCGTGGTGCGGCGCGCGCCGGGAAGACGAGGCAAAGCCCTCCCGCATTGTCGAGGACTGGGTGCTGCGCATTGCTTTCGGCGTCTGCGGAGTCCTGCTCGCCAACCACCTCTTCAAGGCCCACCCGGAAGTCTTTCTGCCGCTTTACAAGAGCCTGAAATCGCAGTACAACGACCTGATCGCCAACCCCAATCTCAGACGACTCATCGGTGACAACCGCCTGGCCATGGGCCACCTTGGTTTGTATCTGGGCTTCCTGCTGGCCGAAGTCATCCGCCGCGACTGGAAGAATGTAACGCTCATCACCACCGTAGGCGTCATCAACGGCGCCGGATGGGCCCTGTGCCAGAACTGGAACTGGGCGCATACGGTGTTTCCGGGCATACACTTCAACTTCTGGCGCTGCTGGGAGTCCTCCGGTGGTATCAGCATCGGCATCGCCTACGGCGTCGCCTATTACCTCGTCAACCGCCCCGACACCGGCACCTCCGGTCCGTCCTACCGCCTTCCCTCCCCGAATCTCCAGCGCTTCGGCGTCTATTTCGGACTCATTACCGCCATGGGATTCTCCATCAAGAACGGGCTGAAAGGCTGGGCGAACATCTACCTTGGCAACGAGGAATACTGGAGCCGCTTCCTGACCCTCGCCATCTTCCCCCTGGTACTCTTGAGCCTCGCGGTCCTGGCAGTCCGCATTGTCATCCGGCCCCTGCCCCGCGACTTTGACAAAGACCCGATCCCCGAAGCCGCCTGGCTGGTCTGGGGCGTGCTCATCATCCAGAACATCATCGCCCAGTTGGTGACCGGTCCGCATTCCGACTGGACGGAAAACGCATTCTGCCTGTACTACCTCATCCTGTTCGTCATATCCAGCACCATTGTGTACCATTACCAGGTCAGAAAGAACAACGACCTCGCCTGAATCCAATAAAGCAGTTGGTGTTCCGAGGGTTGGTGCCAGGAGGAAGGACGAAAAGGACATAAGGGACGGAAAGGACCATTTCGATCTTCTCCGTTGGAGCGAGCGTTAAGAGAGTCCTTTGGGTCCTGTAAGTCCCTTCGCTCCTTCGCCTTGGAGGAGCACACGCACCCCGGTTGTCGCATGGTTTCCCGAGCATGCCGCTTTCCCGACCGCAACTCTCCCGCAAGATGCCGCGTCTACTCAGAAACCTGCCGCTGATAGACACGCACGTAATCCACAATGAAATCCGCCGGGAACGGCGTCGTTGCGTCCGGAACGCCGCCCATGCCGCCCACGCCCAGCGTCAGGATCACATGCATGTCCACGTCCGGAATGTGCCGCCCATGGATAAACCGCGTGAACAACGGCTGCGGAACTTCCCAGTTGTCCAGGTACCACACCACCTTCTCGGGCGTCCATTCCATGGCAAAGGTGTGGAAACCGGCGTCGAAAGACGGGCCCGACGGCATGACGTGCCGTATCCATTGGGAAGAACTGATCAGCGGGTCATTTTCTTTCCAGTGCAGCGTCATCTGCGCCGCACCCTGGTCCTCCGCCACGATTTCGAAAATATCCACCTCCTCCGCCTTCTCCCCGTACAGCCAGAAGGCCGCGTTGAATCCTTGGCCTTTGGGCGCACGGAAACGACATTCGTAGTAACCGTATTTGAATGGCTGCGCCGAATACAGCATGCCCGTGCTATAGTCGAAATCTTTGTAGAACGGCGTGAAATTGCCTGCTTCGTCCCAGTCGAAACAGAAGCCGTTGACCGGCTCCCGCTTTGCGGTGAGCCGCACCGCGCCGTCGGCAAAGGACATGTTGGCGCCGTCCGTGTTGAAAGCGATGGTGTCGCAGCGTCCCCAGGGAAACCCTGTCATCCAGAGGGAGCTGTTCAGGCTTGGACCGTCAAACTCGTCGTCAAACACCAAGTCCCAACCCGGTTTGGCAACGGGATTGGGCGGTCCCGGCAGCGGCGGCTTGGAACATCCAGAAAGCACCGGGAGAAGCAGCAACGCGGCAGCGCAGATTACGCGAAAACCCATCGGTTTCGACATTGCGTGTCTCCCTGTCAAATGAGGCTGTTGTCCCTGTTCTATCCGCAAGCGCAACCTTCGTGTCGCGCAAAATGCCGCCACTTCAGCCTATTTGACAGTCTACCTTATTTCTTATCCCTGCGTGTGATGGCCGGTGTGTGTGGAACGGTGAATCAGCAGTCCCCCGCCGTTCGCGGGGAAACGGTTGCCCGTATTGGGCGTGCCCGAACCGGAGACCCATTTCAGGAACTCCACATGACCGTCCATGAAAAGTGAGTTAATCCCGCCGGGGATATGGTTGTAATGGCTGATGTCTTCGCCGGAAAGGGCGTCCCACATCACCGGTATGTCCGACTGGGCCTGGGCACCGGCGGCGGCGTTGTTGATGTCCGTCACGAAGAAACGCTCGATGCCTTCCCGCGTGCGGTATACGGTGCTTCCCAGCGCCTGGGCTGAAAACGGCCGGGCCGGCGTCCAGTCCTGGTCGGCTTTCTTGTAATCCTTGGCGATCTGCTGGAACAAGCTGTTGGCCGGGTCAAGCAGGTCGAATTCGAGATTGTTAAGCGTCTCGACATCGCTCATGAGCGGGGAACTGAGCGCCCAGGGAAAGTAGAGGTAGGGATGGTCGTAGACCTCGCAGGGCTCCACTTTTCCGTTTCCGGCGAAGATCATCTTCCCCTCTATTTTTGCGTATTCCCATGCGGTGGAAGGGTTCTTGCCCTGGTCCCACATTTCCAGCGGCGTGGCGGCATAGGGGGAACTGGGGCAGATGAGCACCGCAAAGTCGTTCACATACTCGGGATACATTGTCGACATATCCGGCGAGGCGGCCAACGCATCCGGGTGCGAACCGTCGCAGTTTCTGCCGCGCATCGGGGGAAACACGCCGCCGCTCTCGTTCGCGTACATCTTGAAGGACAAGCCCATCTGCTTGAGATTATTCGCGCAGGAGGCGCGCCGTGCGGCTTCGCGGGCGCGGGCTAGGGCGGGCAGCAGAATGGCGGCAAGCACGCCAATAATACCGATAACAACCAGCAACTCTATCAGTGTAAAGCCTTTTCTGAAACGCATGTGTGAATTCTCCTGTGTGCAATCGGACAGGCAAAAGGCACGGAAGGTTTCAGCCGCCCATTTCGAGGCAGCGCTCCCGGTAATATCGGTAGTTGTCCAGGCTGACCTCTTCGGGCACGCCATGGTCGCTGGTGGGAATGTAACCACCGCGCTCACGCATGGGCGGCAGAATGCGTTCCAGATGCCGGTCAATGGTGGCGCGGTCCGTGGCCAGGACGCGCTTGTCAATGCCGCCGGAAATGATCAGGTCCGGGTATTCGCGGCCCGTGCGGACCACATCACAGTTGGAGGCCACCTCGAACGGACTCATGAAGTCCATGCCAATCTCCCGGTAAATCGGGATTACCGGGTCCGAGAATCCGTCCGTGTCAATTTGGATGTACAGATGCCTGTCAGGATCGAACTGGCGTGCGCGCAGGCGTTTGATCAACTCGGCGTAATAGGGCAGCAGAAACTCCCGCATCATTGCCGGCGAGATGAGCGCGCCGCAGTTGTAGCAGATATCCTCGGCAAAGAAGATCTCATCGATGGTCACGTATTCCTGGTGGCGCGCTATGAGGGCATCGGCCAGATCAAACCACGCGCGCATGCAGGCATGAACAAGATCGGGGTCTTCACAGGTCTTGTAGAGCAGTTCGGCGGGGCCGATCAGGCTGCGCAGATACATGTACCCGCCGATGAGATTCTGGCAGATGATCATGCCCTGGGCCGCGCAGGCGCGGGCCTCGGCCATGCGCGCGTCAAGATCGGAAAAACGTTCCGTCGACTCGGGGTTGAGCCGCCACAGGCAGTTCTCCTCCCAGGAACGCAGGTCCTTGACCGGATGGTCCACGTATTCCGGCATGAACCCGTTGCGGCGGCCCTTGAAGTAAAGCACGTGCCTCCCGGCATGGTCCTGTTCGACTTCGTGCTCGCCGCGGTCCTCCAGCACCTTCACTTCGAAAGACGGCTCGAATTCAGCCTCGCACCAGCCGAGCTGGTTTAAATGATGGAGGGCGGGCGGGTCGAAACCGAATTCACGCGCCAGGTCGGCCTCGGGGGACAATCCCTCCGCCTGCCAGCGCTCCAGGGTGAAGAAGCCGAATTCCTTGCGGTAGAAGGGCGCCCCGGGCGTGATGGCATAAGTATCGCGCAGTTTGCGCACATGCTCGGGCATCTGCGCACGCGGTACCATGGCGTGAATACCATCACGATTCATGCCGTTGTTCTCCATGCCCATGTTTCCTTATCCGCACCGTTCCGTCCGGCTGTTCATTCATAATTCTTAATTCATAATTCCCAATTCAATCCAGCGCCTCTCTCAGTTCGCGCACGGAGGGAAACACGAAGTCGGGGCGCCAATCGGCACAATCGAGTACCTCCTGTGTCGTCTCTCCGCTCAACACGAGGATGGAGGCCATGGCGGCGCGCCGGGCCATTTCCATATCCGTGTAGAGGCGGTCGCCGACCATGGCGGTGCAGGCCGGATCGGCGCCGAGACGTTCCATGGCCATGCGGGCGAATTCGGGTGCCGGCTTGCCGATATAGAGCGGTGTGCGGCCCCCGGTGGCCTCCGCAATCAGCGCGGCCATGGCGCCGCAGTCGGGGATATAGCCATATTCGGTCGGGCAAACCCGGTCGGGGTTGGTGGCGATATAGGGCAGTCCGCTGCGCAACAGCAGGCAGGCCTGCTTGAGCTTCGCGTAGGTCAGTGTGGTGTCGAAGGAGAGCACCACCGCCTCAGGATCGTCCTCCACCGGCTCTATGCCGGCCCGCCGCAATTCGTCCTCAAAGCAGGGTGTGCCCAGCACGTAAACGCGGCGATACGGGGTATGGTTCGCCAGGTAATCCGCGGTGGCCGCGCCCGCCGTGAGCACCTCCTCCGGCACCGCATCGATTCCCATGCCGCACAGCTTGTCCGCATACCGGGCCGCATCGGAGGTGGGGTTGTTGGTAAGAAACAGGAAGCGACGGCCATTTTTCCGCAGAGATTGCACAAACTCCGCCGCGCCTGGAATGGGGTTGGGGCCCAGATAGACGGTACCGTCCATATCGAGCAAAAAGTAACGAAGCCCGGTCAAAGAACGTTGTGTCATCCAATCGACTCCTGCCCCACGGGGCGCTCAGTATTCACCATGCTCCAACGCGGTTTCGATGAAGCAACGGTAGTTCTCAACCGTCTTGGGCGCGAGCGGCGTGTTGATGGGGGCCGCCGTGGGCATGATGATGTGGCCGCCGCCGCGTTTGGCGGCGTCCATGCAGTCACGGACCGCCTGTGCAACCTGACCGGTCGTGCCGTGTTCGAGCAGCTTCAGTTGCAGATTGCCGCACAGGCAGAGCCGGTCGCCGACACGCTTCTTGACGTCGGCCAACTCGATATCCCCGTCGGGCGGAGCCTCGCAGGGGTCAATCGCGTCGGTGCCGGTTTGCACGATCATGTCGAGCACCTGCGCGATCTTGCCGTGGCAGTGGAAGCGCGCTTTGGCACCGGCTTCATGAACGAGGCCAATCATGTCACGCACATGGGGCGTGACGAATTGGTCGAAGCAGTCCGGCGGCAGGTAGGGCGGCGTGGCGTATTCGGGACCGCAGACGCGGTACAGGTCGCAGACGTTGACCGCGAGCAGGCGGCGCAGGTTCTCCATGCACCGCTCGTGCATCAGTGTGACGGTGCGCGCGAAATGGTCCGGCTCGGTCAACGCCCAAAGGGTATACTGGCCGAATTCCATGAGATCGGCGGCCATCCAGAGAGGGTCGGAAAGACTGTCCATAATGATGCCGCGGTCGCCGACCTCGGCCGTGACGCGCGGATAATCTGAAGCGTCGTATTTGAGCGGCGCGTAGGGAATGGAAAGTGCTTTGTCCACGTCGACCGGGTCCTTGCACCAGTGCTCAAGTTGCCAGGTCGTGTGCACGTTGTCGAAGACCTTGGTGGCAGAAGTCAGGTCACCCTTGGGCGTGTGGAGCGTGCGACGGGTAATGGTGGCATTGTCGATGCGTTCGGTCTCCACATCCATTTCCACAGGGTGGGATGAGCCGAGAAAGGTCTCGTTTGAGACCGGCCCCCACATGCACAGGCAGTCGGTCTTCTCGCGGATGAACCGCATCAGTTCCGCGTAGGATGGATCATTATTTTCAAAGGAGCGGCTGTTATAGCCCACCAATTCATAGGTGGAAATAGGGACGCGGTCGGCGGTGCCGCCGGCCAATGCGGTCAGGATTCGTTCCCGTGAATTCATTGTTGCGAGTTCTCCGAGGAGTGATAGAAATTCTGCAGGCATTGTACTGGAGATGGCGAGTATGGGAAAAGGCTATAATTGCGAACATCTATCCTGGAGGCTTGATTACCGTGAAACACGTGTTCCTGAGAAGAGCTGCCGGCCTTTGCCTGTGGGTTGCCGCTGGCGCACTTGCGGTGTTGGAGCGTTCGGCGCTGGTGCACGCCGAACTGGTGGCTTACGGAGTGGGCGTGAATTCCAGCGCTGTTCCGCTTGTGACCTCAGGCGTAATTGTCGTAGCGGTGTTGTGTGCCCTGGTGGGGGCGATATTCTGGCGGTCCGGCGCGACCCGAATTTGGACTGCTGTGCTTGCGCTTGGGGCATGCATTTTACTGACGGCGTTTTCAGCGCTTTTTGTGTATGCACTGGAAGTGAAGCTTGAGTGCGGCGATTCCAATCTGGGGCGCGTTGCCGCGTATGCTCACGATTTGCAGGGATGGAAGACGCGGGCGGCAACCATTCGGGCCGGTATTCTGAAGGGCGCCCAACTGGACCCGCTTCCCGCGCGGACGCCGCTGAACGCCGTGCTGCACAGCCGCCGCGAAGAAAAAGGGTACTCGGTCGAAGACGTGTACTTTGAAAGCATTCCGGGGTTCTTTGTGGCGGGCAACCTGTACCGGCCCGCGCCGGCGGAGGACGGCACAAAGCACCCCGTGGTGCTGCTTCCCCACGGGCATTTTACTTCGGGACGTTTTGAACCGTCGGTACAACAGCTTGGCGCGACCTTTGCACGCATGGGAGCCTTTGCGTTTTCCTATGACATGGTCGGCCGCGGCGAGAGTCGGCAGGTGACGCACGGCAACCCGAACGCGCTGACGATACAGTTGTGGAACAGCATGCGGGTATTGGACTTCTTGCTTGCCCTGCCCGACGCCGACTCTTCGCGGGTGGGGATGACCGGCGCCTCGGGCGGCGGCACGCAAACCTTTCTTTGCACGGCGGTCGACGACCGTGTAACCGTGGCGGCGCCGGTGGTGATGGTCTCTTCCTGGTGCTACGGCGGATGCCAATGCGAAGTTGGGATGCCCATTCACCGGGGTGCGGAATATGCGACAAACAACGCGGAGATTGCGGCGCTGGCCGCGCCGCGGCCGTTGCTGGTGGTGTCGGACGGGTTCGACTGGACCTGCACCGTGCCCCGTCTGGAATATCCCTATTTGCGGAAGGTGTACGGCCTTTTCGGCAGGGAACAGGATGTGGAAAACGTGCATCTTGCCGATGAGGTTCACGACTATGGGCCGTCGAAGCGCCAGGCGGTGTACCGCTTCTTCGCCAAACACCTGGGACTGAATGTCGAAAAGATGAAGATGGCGGATGGCGGGATGGACGAAGGACCAAACACCATCGAACCGCAGCAGGCACTGGAAGCCTATAACGCGGCACACCCACTGCCGCCCAATGCGCTGCACGGATGGGATGCCGTGATGCAGCAGTTGCGATCACTGCAAACGCGATGATAGTGATGGGAAGAATGAGAAGAATGGGAGTAATTGGAAGAAGGCTAGCTGGCAATCATCCCATCACTCCCATTCTTCCCATACCTCCCATGTGTCTGTTTCACGCTCTTGCGGACCGGTACAGCTACGCCGAGGCCCAACCCTCTGCAATCAGGCGATAGCCTTCCTCGTAGACCTCCTCGGGACTGCCGGACAGGTCGCGCCATACGCAGGTGGTGGCGGCAAGGTCGGGCAGTGCGCGGCCAAAGGCCTCAATCGTCAACCAGCCGTCGTAACCGCCCTGTTTGAGCGCGCGGAAGGTCTCCGCCCAGGCCACATGGTCGCGGCCCGGTGTGCCGCGGTCGGTGGCGGACACGTGGAAATGGCCAAGCGCAGCGACGTGGTTGCGGATGCATCCAACGGGGTCGCGCTCTTCGATGTTGCCGTGGAAGGTGTCGTACATGGCCTTGAAATTCGGATGTCCGACACGCCGCACGTGGTCCGCGGCATCTGCCAACGTGTTCAGGAAATAGCACTCGAATCGGTTGAGCGCCTCAATGGTCAGCAGCACTCCAGCCTCCTGTGCAACGCCCGCAATGACCCGGTGCACCTCCGCGGCATGCTCCTTCTCGGCGTCCGTGGGGCCTTTCCCGGTGAACACGCCCAGCGGTTGATAGTAGGGTCCGCAAAGCACTTCCGCCCCCAGCGCGGCCGAACAGTCCACCGCCCATTTTAGATAGGAAACGGCCCCTTCACGGTTCGCCGCATCGCGGCTGATCGGATTGTGGGCCTCGTCCGGAATGACCGTCACGGTCGTGCAGGCCAGTCCGTTGTCCGCAAGCGCACGGGCCACCTGCGCATAGTGGCCGGCGTCCCCGCTGAACAGCGGAATCTCCACCCCGTCGTACCCGGCGGCCTTGATTTTCTCAAAGAGCGGAAAATGCTCCTCGGTGACAAAGGGCGTCCACAGCAACATGTTGAATCCAATCCGCATGGCCACCTCCTGCTGTATGCACACGCGAAGCGCGGCAGTATGCCGCATCCGCGCGGCGCGCAAACGATGGCCTATCGTAGTCGCGGCAGGCGCGCGGCGTCAACCTGCGGCCGCCGCGTGGACAGCGCTTCCCGGAAACGATTATCCTGTGTGCAAGGCGGGAATACCCATCCCGCCCGGAGACCCCATGAAGAAACGCATACTCATCGTTGTGGTCGTGATCTTCCTGTTC
>CAIJOU010000244.1 GCA_903822375.1 Candidatus Hydrogenedentota bacterium | reverse complement strand
CGAACGGGCCACGGGACAACGGGTGGCCATCATGGCCGACCTGCCGGGGCCGAAGATGCGGCTGGGAAGAATATCCCCCGAACCGGTTACCCTTCGGGCGGGAGACGCGTTTACGCTGACTTCGGACGACATCATTGGAAATGCCGAACGGGCTTCCATGAGCTTCGAAGCGCTTCCGCGCGTCGTGAAACCGGGGGACCGACTGTCGCTCAATGACGGGCTGGTCCAAATCGTTGTGGAGCGTGTGAGCGGAAACGATGTGATGTGCCGCGTGACGGCGGGAGGCGAACTGAGTTCGCACAAGGGCCTCAACCTTCCCGGAATCGACCTGGGCATAAGCGCTTTCACCGACCATGACCGGGCATGCCTGGCCTTCGCGCTGGAACACGGCGTGGACGCGGTGAGCCAGTCGTTCGTGGAGACGGCGGCGGACATCGCCGCGGTGCGCGCGGCGGCCGATGCGGCGGGAAAGCGCCCGTTTATCATTGCGAAAATTGAACGTGCCGGGGCGCTTGAGCATTTGGACGAAATACTCAGCGCCTCCGACGGCGTCATGATCGCCCGCGGGGACCTTGGCGTCGAGGTGCCCATCGAAGAAATGGCGATCACGCAGAAACTACTCATGGCAAAGGCCATCCTTGCGGGCAAGCCGGTCATCACGGCCACCCAGATGCTGGAGTCGATGGTCTCCAACCGGCTTCCGACCCGGGCGGAAGCGACCGATGTGGCCAACGCCATTCTGGACGGCACCGACTGCATCATGCTGTCCGCCGAGTCCGCGATGGGAAAGTATCCGGAGGAGGCGGTGCAAATGCTGGGCAGGATCGCCGCATTTACCGAACCGCGCCGTCCGCGGTCAACGCTCCGTGAACTCCATGAACTTTGCGACAGCCAATCGCACGACACTGTGGCGGAGACCATGGCCCTCATTGTGGAGCATGCCTTGGATACGGCCTCCTGCGCCGCCATCTTCGTGCCCACCCATACCGGTACCACGGCCCGGATGATTTCCCGTTTCAAGCCGGTTCCCTGGATTGCCGCATTCACCCATGACCGGGCCGTGAGCCAGGGGTTGGCTTTTTCCTACGGTGTTTTCCCCGTGCAAGTCGACACATACCCCGAGAATTGGCGCGCTTTTGCCGCAGCCTGGGTTCAGGAGCATGGGCTTTCCGGCACGGAGGCCCTGCTGGTTGCCGGTCCCTCCGAGAGCCGTCCGAACGACAATCACCGGCTCGAATTCATGATGCTGAAGGGCTGAGAAGAAGCGTCCGGTTCAAGGTTTGCTTTGACTGCAATACAGCAATTAAGTACAATATGCAAACGTTAACGCGGGTGTGGGGGTCGGGGAACGGTGCGCCGACCAAGGAGACTGGGCGTGAGCGACAACGTGAAAGACAGCATGGCCGATCCTGAACATGACGACGCAAATGATTCCAGCCACTGGCGGGAATACTCGCACAATTATCTCTCCCATTCGCGCGCCCATTACCTAATGGCGATCGACACGTTGCGCTCCGAACTGGGCTATGCCCGAACCACCGACGTGGCAGAAATGCTGGAGGTGTCCCGAGGCGCGGCGTCCATGGCCCTTGCGCAGCTCAAGAAGCGGGGGTGGGTGGCGGAGGACCCGAACCGCTTTCTGCTGCTCACCGATGAGGGCAAGCGCATTACGGAACTTGTTTCTCAGAACTTCGCGATTCTCTCGCGCTTCCTTGAGGCGGTGCTGGGTGTGGGTCATGACAAGGTCATCAGTGACGCCTGCAAGATGGAGCACCTCATGAGCCTGGAAAGCAGCCGCCGCCTGCTCTGGCTGACCGACCTGCTTGCCGGTGAGAACAGCGCAGCCGAACAGGTGCGCCAGCGCATGCGGCAGTTCAAGGCGGGGGAGAACGCCCTGGACATCGACGGCGACTGAGTCCAGTGACACCATGGCACGCCAGTTGGAATTCTGGGATGACGACGGATTGGGGGAACGGGCCGAATGTGTTCAGTCTCCAGCGGTTGAGGACGAGAAGGCGGGGGAGCCGCCCCGCGCCGCGACGATGGACCCGCAAGCCGTTGAAGCACTTCGCGTCAAACTGTGCCAGTTCTCCGGCATGCAGATTTCCCTGAAAGTCACCAACAACAGCCATTCCCTGATGCGCGTTGTGCACGAGCCGGACGGTCTTGGCGCGCGGCTCAACCTGCACTGGATCTTTGTCGGCGCCCCGCAGACCGTGGTCAAGACGCTCGCCGGTTGGGTAAAACATCCTGCAAAGCTTCGACAGAACAGCCTGCTCCGTTGTTACATGCGCGAAAACAGCAGCCGCATCCCCGCGGGTGCGCAGCGCCGGGTCACCATCGTCACCCAAGGCAGGCACTATGACCTGTCCGCGCTGTATGACGACGTCAATGCCGCCGAATTCGACGGCGCGGTGACCGCGCGAATCACCTGGGGTGTCATGCAGCCCGTCGGTGGGGGCAGGTCGGGCCATCTTCGGCTTGGAAGTTTCAATGACACCCAGAATCTGATTCGCATCCATCCCGTACTGGACAACGCCGAAGTCCCCGCCTTCGTGGTCAGAAGCATAGTTTTTCATGAGATGCTGCATGCGTTCTTGGGAATTGAGAAGGAAGACGGCAAACGCCGCAAGGTTCACCATGCCGCCTTCAGGGAGCGCGAATGCCGATACAAAGATCACGCAACGGCGGAGGCATGGATCGGCAATACTCAGAATATGCGCATGCTCATAAGAACCCGCAAGAACGGGAGGCCGTGACTACAGCAGCCTCCAGTTCATCCGTGAAGCGCCTGGGAGAAATCCGGCACCGCGCGCTCCAGCCATCCCGTACGGCTCTCAAGCGGCACCAGGACCCGGTGCGCAGGACCCGTATAGCGGCTCAGGGGTCTGTATAGCCGGTTGTTGTTGCGTTGCTCCATGCAGTGCGCGCACCAACCCGATATCCGCGCCGCGGCGAAAATGGGCGTGTACATTTCAATGGGTAGGCCGAGAAGGTAATAGGTGAGTCCGGAGGGGTAATCCAGATTCATATAGATCTTCTTCTCGTTCTCCATGACGTCGCGAATTCCATCGTAGATGGCCATCAGTCCGGTGGCTCCCCTGGCTTCAACCATGGGATGCAGTTCACGCTCCAGTATCGTCGCGCGGTGGTCGCCATTCTTGTAAACGCGGTGGCCGAATCCCACCACGTTTTCGTGCCTGGCCAGCGACTCGCGCACCCAAGTCCGCGCCTCGTCTGCGCTATCAAAGCGTGTGAGCAGTTTGGTGACACCCTCGTTGGCGCCGCCGTGCAGCGGCCCTTTGAGCGCGCCTATGGCCCCGACCACGGCGGACACCATGTCCGACTGGGTCGAACAGATGACGCGCGCGGTGAAGGTGCTCGCGTTGAACTCATGCTCCGCATAGAGGATCAGGGTAAGGTCGAGCAGTCTGGTCTCCACCGGGGCGGGTTCAACGCCCAGCGACTGGTAGAGCAGCTGTGCGGCATGGCTGAGCCCGGGTTTCGGTGGCAGGGGCTCCTGCCCGTTTTGCAGCCGGTTGCGCGCGGCAATGATGCCCGCGATCTGTGCGATCAGCCACAAGGAGCGGCGGCGAATCGCGTCGGGCTCCGCGTAGTTGATGGGATCGAAATGGCCGGCCATCGACACGATGGTGCGAAGGGTGTCCATCGCATCGGCTTCGGGCGGTATGAGCCGGAGGGCATCCAGCACCCCGGCGGAGAGCGACCGCAGGTGGAACAGATCGGCCTTGAACCATTCCAACTGTTCGCGGTTGGGCAATTCTCCGTAAAGCAGTAGATAAGCCACCTCTTCAAAGGTGGCATGGGCCGCAAGGTCTGCAATCGCGTAGCCCCGGTACAGCAGGTCGTCCTGTTCGACGCATGCGATGGCGGATTCTCCTGCAACAACGCCCTCAAGTCCGGGCTTGAACGTTTCTTGATTCATCTTGACTACTTCCTTTCACCCCCGCCACCTCCAACTCTCCCATCGTATCCAAGCAGGTCATACAGGTCCTGCCTGGTTTGCATTTCGTTCAACAGTGATTTCTGCGTGCCTTCTTCCCGGATCACGCGCAGGGCGTTCTGCATTGCTTTCATGGCGACTCGCTGGAGTGTCACGGGGAAGATGACCATGGCGTACCCCATTTCCGCAAACTCATCCACGGTGATATAGGGGGTTTGCCCAAACTCCGTCATGTTGGCCAGCAGAAGGGGACGCGCGACGCTGCCTTTCATGTCACGCGCAAATCTGCGAAGCTCCTCGGCGTCAGTAAGCGCCTCGGGAAAGATGGCGTCTGCGCCCGCGTCCAGGTATGCGTGCGCGCGGGCAACGGCGTCGTCATACCCGGTGACTCCGCTCGCATCAGTTCGCGCGATGAGTAGAAAATCGTTTGATTTCCGGGCCGCGGCCGCAGCCATGATCGTCTCGCAGAATACCCCGGTGGAAACGAGCTGCTTACCGGCCAAATGACCGCAGCGTTTGGGGAATTCTTGGTCTTCGAGGTGAATGCCGCTCACGCCGACGCTTT
>CAIJOU010000243.1 GCA_903822375.1 Candidatus Hydrogenedentota bacterium | reverse complement strand
GTGCAGGAGTGGGCATTTCTGAAGGAGTGTCGCGATCTGGCTGCTGTTAAAAAATACAGGCCCCGTAGTCTTCATCGGAACGGAAACCGGTCATCCTCCGAAAACCGTGCGAATCCGTGCGTTTTGTGCGCATCAACGTGCCCTTATGGAAAAAGGGTTCATTTGGAAGCCCTTTCCCCTTAATTGTCGAGGTCCGAAGCGGCGCTCTTTAGGAGTGTGATTTCCTTGTCTATCAAAGGCCGGCCTGGTCAGCCGGTTGTTTTGCGCTTTGTCGTCGGGAAACGGCATCAAGACCGTGTTTCTGTGCCTTTTTCCGAAGTTCGACCCGTTGCTTTGCCATGGTGGTAGCATATTCCCGAAGCCCGGTTCCGAATAGGGACTCAAACCAGAACAGGCGCTCATAGCTTTCCACGTACCCTTGGTTGAATAACCGCTGGAAACGCCACCGGACTCCCTGGCGAGACATCCCAAACCGCCGCGCGATCTTGGCCCCGTAATTCTGGCGTAGGACAATCCGTTTAATGCCGTCCTCGCGAAAGTCGATGCTGAGTTCGCCTTCATCGAGCATGCTGCGAAGGGTTTCCAGGAACGTTTTGTCTTTCGTGGTCAGGCGCATGGGATCACCAAGATGCCGGTATCCATCTGCTCAAGCCGAACTTCGTGGCCGTGTTCCATGAAGATGAGCGTGATAAACCGCCGCGCGCGGTCAAGACGCGAATCTTCGTCAATCGCGGGAATAGCGTCAAAAGTCGCGGCTGCGTTCCCGACCGAGACGAGAATGATTTGCCTGTAGGCTTCCATACGAAAGTCTGACCGAATGGCCGTATGCTCATTTGAGCATACGGCCGTGTGCTCCAAGAAGTCCGAAAGAGCATCAACGAATCCAGGGATAAGTTCAACGTCGGGCACCTCGGTGAGGGAGAGTTCGTCGGAACGGAATTGCGTCAGTAGTAGCCGGCGCTCCTCGCGGGACATTCGCTTGCGCTCACGCGATTCCCTCATCTTGTCAGCGAAGTATTCACCGTCATGAATCACTTCGTCGAACAGGAATCGTGATGGAACCGTCTCGCTGCATTCCGCGCACACGTAGTGGGTTCGTTTCTTGACAAGCGCCGCATCACAGCATGCGCTCCGCTGAAACGCGACCGTAGGATCAGTATGCGCGCCGCATCCAAGGCATGCTGCCTGTGACATGCCTGTCGTCGTGAGCTGTCCGCCGCAATGCGGACATGGGTGAACAGAAAGAAGCACTTCGTAATAGAACGTCTTGGCATGCGTCCTGAAGAGAGTGACCCTTTCCAAGACGGTGCTGAGGTGTTCGAGAAGAGGATTGGGGTGCATTGGAAACGCGGTGACAGGTAAAGGGACGGGCTTCGGATCCCAGCACCATTCTGTAGCGAGGGTTTTGGTTGTGTTGGCTTGATGGCCTGGGAGAAACCAATCCCATACGGTGAGAGAATCGCTCAGAGTTTAATTACTTTTTGGTTTTTTAGGCGGTTTTTCTTGAATGCCGACTCGCCTTCCTTCATCGGACAGCCTGCAAACACCGACAAAGCCTTTTACGACGTCGAAAAAGGAATGGTATTACGATCGAGCCA
The DNA here is from genome assembly GCA_903822375.1 of Candidatus Hydrogenedentota bacterium. Taxonomy (GTDB): domain Bacteria; phylum Hydrogenedentota; class Hydrogenedentia; order Hydrogenedentales; family CAITNO01; genus CAITNO01. Next base: position 606 of record CAIJOU010000243.1, on the reverse strand, counting down.
ATCCGCGCACATCGCTGACTCTCAGAACGTCTGCATACACAAAGGCCGTCATTGCAGCGGTCCAGGACGTCCACATATGGAGAACACAACATGTTGTACAAAACGACGACGAGCATCCTTGCCTGCGCCATACTCGGCGTGACGATCTTTGCCAGTCCAGCTCTTGCGCTGGACAGCGGTTTGCCTGACCTTGGCAAAGGCATCAGCACGGTTACCAACTCCGCGCACGACATTTATCGCGGTCTTTCCAATCCCAACGAACGGGGAAGCCTTATGATCATGCTGCTCATCTGGCTGTTGCTCATGCTGGGAACGGCCTGGGTAATTGTTCGTATTTGCAGCCTCTTCATGGGGCCGAGATTCTTCATCTTTGCGGGGATATTCGGATTCGCACTGAGCTTTGTCTTCTTTCCGCTGTTTTCCGTGGTCTTTCTCCCACTGTTCATCGGCTTTTCAGGTTTTGGTATATCCAGACAGAACGCAGGGAAATACTCGTCGTCGCAGCAGTCGTATAACGCGAGCGTTCCGTCAACCCCGTCTTACACACAGCCACAACCCGTGATGAGAACGTGGGCGATTCCTATCCCTGTGATCAGCATAAGAAGT
>CAIJOU010000242.1 GCA_903822375.1 Candidatus Hydrogenedentota bacterium | reverse complement strand
GCTCACAACATTAAAGCCCCCGGCTTTGCCGGGGGATACTTACTGGCAGCCATGGTCCTGCTGATCGTTGTCCAGTGGGCCGCCGCAGGGAAGGATGCGGCCTTGGCCGCGCCCCAAGAGACTGGCGTGATGCTCGGGCCCTGGTTTTGCGTCGGGCCGTTCAAGGATGCGGAATATGGCGTGTTTGCCCGCGAATTCGACACCGTCTTTGGTCCGGAGGCCGATGTGGTCGCCCGGGCCTGTGTGGCCGCAGAATTAGACAAGTCCTACATGTCGTTTCCGGTGCCGGGCATGGCCGACACAGCGCGAAGGTGGACGGAACACGGCGACTGGACGGATGGGTATTACCATCAGCTTCCTTCAGGGCCTCCGCCGGGCCGCAACGAAGTGATGTATCTTTACCGGACGATCAACTCCACCTCGTCCAAAGACATGAAGGCCTGGTTGGTGACCCTGGACGCGGCCAAGGCCTGGTTAAACGGCAAGCCGGTGCTGAACGCTCCCATCCGCAAGGGGGCAGGGCAGCGATTCCTCCAGGTGGCAATGGACTTACCTCTCAGCCAGGGCGAAAATCGTCTTCTGGTAAAGATCACCAAGTGTTTTCAGAAGAACGGTTTCTCCTTTGCCCTGGTCGGCCTGCATCCGGTGCATCCAGTTCTGGAATCCCCCAAGAGTAAGGAGGAGGCGCTCGGCAAGGTGCAGGACTTCCGGGTTGATGTGGAACCCCTGCCCACCTTTGACCCGCCTGTGCTGAAGATGCAGGAAGCGCTGGACAAGGAGGCGCCGACTTCGGGTGGTGACGCGTACCTCAAGCGGCTTGCGCCTGTGAAGGCGCTGGTCCAAGAGGCGCTTGCCGCGCATCAGGCGGAAAAGCCTGATGCGGCGGAGCGGCTCTCCCGGGCCGCGGAGGCCATAGACAAATTCCGCAATGCGTCGATTCGGGAACTCGGTCCCATTGTGTATGTTCGACATCCGTCCTTCGGAAGAATAAATGCCGTCAATCCCTACGAGACCCCGGGTGTTGGTCCGGCGGCCATCTCCGTGTTTGACCCTGCCAATCCCGATGCGCGCCGCCGCCTCATCTATGACGACCCCGAGGGCAGCGTGTTCAACATGAGCCTGTCTTACGACGCAACCACGCTATTCTTTTCCGCAAAACGAAAGGGTGTCTCCGGCGGTTGGCACATTTACGAGATTGGAGTCGACGGCTCCAACCTCAGGCAGATATCGGTCGGCGGCTGTGACGACATCAGCCCGGTGGAGTTGCCAAGCGGGGAGGTCCTGTTCGTCTCGGACCGGAACGGATCTGTCAACGTGTGCCAGGCAAACCAGGCCGGGGTGCTTTTTGTGTGCAATCGGGACGGCAGCGGCCTGCGGCGGATTTCTGCGAACACCTTGTCGGACCACAGCCCCTCGGTGATGAACGACGGCAGGGTGCTGTTCACTCGATGGGATTACGGTGTGGACAAGGGTGTGTTCCAACGCCACGGCGTATGGACCATGAATCCGGACGGCACACATCTCCAGCTCTTTTTTGGAAACACGGTTCTCGACCCAAACGCCTTCTGGCAGTGTATGCAGGTTCCGGGACGGCCGGAGGTTGTGTCCACGTTCGGGGGGCACCACGCGGGGCCCTACGGCGTGGCGGGCCTGCTCTGGGACCGCCTCGGGCAGGAAGCTCCGCGCGGAGAGGGTTTTCGTTTTCTGACGCCGGAGTGCCCGACTTACTTTGATGGCGACTTTCAGAATGGATATATCGATCCGTTTCCACTGAACGAGAATGAGTTTCTCGTGTCCTACGGTGGAGAAAGCGATAGGAAGAGCCGGATATATCTGCTCGACAATCGGGGAAACAAGAGCCCCGTTTGTGAAGAGGCCGGTACGCTGGGTTGCTACAACCCAATACCGCTGCGCCCGCGCCCATGTCCGCCGGCACTGGCATCCCAATGCAAACTGGAGGAGTTCATCCGTGTGGACCCGGTGATAAGCGGAATCTGTCCGGACGACATCAGGACAGGCACGCTGTTTCTCAGTGATGTGTATGCCGGACTGAAAGGCCAGGTGGAACGGGGAGAGATCAAGGCCCTGCAAATCATGGAACTCGTTCCCAAGACGCGCCCGCATACGGGGGGCTATGCCTACAACATTTCGCCGCTTATCGGGCGCGGCACGTTCTATGTTCGCCGGCTTGTCGGCACAGTCCCCGTGGAAGAAGACGGGTCGGCCCACTTTGTGGCACCCGCGCTGCGGGACATTTCCTTCAATGCCCTGGACGCCGAGGGGCGTGTGCTTCAGAAGATGGGGTCGACGACCCAGTTGATGCCCGGCGAGCGAAACAGTTGCGTTGGATGCCACGCCTATCTGAAATCGCCCGGAGCGGAGAGCCGCGCAACGCCGCTGGCCGGGCTGCGGCCGCCATCGGAGCCGCAACGTCCGGACTGGGGTACGCAGGGCATCATTGACTATGTCAAAGTGGTCCAGCCGGTGTGGGACAAGTACTGCGTGGACTGTCACAACGGGGCGGCGCCAAAGGGCAACATGGACCTCTCCGGTGACAAGACCCGGTATTTCAACATGTCCTACGACATGCTGATTGACCGAGGTTTCATCCATCACATTCCACAGAACGGGGCGGATCAGGACCTGACCACGCCGCGCGCCAACGGCAGTCTGGCAAGCAGCATTCTGAAGTATGTGGACACGGACCATTGCGGACAGTTGATCCCGCGCGAAGACAGGCAGCGCGTTTACACGTGGATTGACGCCAACGTCCCCTATTACCATACCTATCTTTACACTGACGGCGGCGTAAACGGTGCCCGCGACCGCTGGTATGACGACTTGGAAGACGGTTGGTTCCGAAAGGAGTTTGCGCCCGTATTCATGCGCAGGTGTTTTGACTGCCACAAGCGGGACGTCGAGATCTCTGACGCCTGGCTGGGCCAGTCTGTCGTCACCGTGACCAGCAAGGTCTGGTCGGATATCACGATCATGGACCAGAGTCTGCAGATTGAGAACGCCATGCCGGTCTTTGGGCCGGAATACCGAATCAACCTGACCCATCCCGAGTACAGCCAGATGCTGACCGCGCCCTTGGCCAAGGATGCCGGCGGATTGGGTTTATGCCGCGAAAAGGAAGGCGGCCCGGTGTTTAAAGACACCACGGACGTGGATTACCAGACAATGCTTAAGGCTTTACGGACGGGTGCCCGGATGCTCGACCTGAATCCTCGCGTGGACATGCTTCCCCGACCGGACCCGGCCAGGCCGGAAGCCTATGCACCAAGTCTGGCGCGTTCCCGGGTCATGCCGTAAGGCGGGGGCAACATGGACTGAAAGTTCCGTCAAGGCTTTGGCGGCAAAGACTCAGGCGGTCTGCTCTGTCAGGTACTTGTGAATGCTCGCAGCGGCGATGCGGCCCTGGCCCATGGCGCTGATGACTGTCGCGGCGCCGGAGACTATGTCGCCCGCGGCATAAACGCCGGTGACGGAGGTGGCCATGGTGGCCTCGTCCACCACGATGGTGCCCCACTTGGAGATCTCAAGGCCGGTCATGGTCTGGGGCACGAGCGGATTGGGCTTGTTGCCGATCGCGATAATGACGGTGTCCGCCGTAATCTGGAATTCCGAACCCGGTATTTCCACGGGACGGCGGCGGCCCGACGCATCGGGTTCACCCAGTCCCATGCGCAGGCATTCGATGGCGGTCACGCGGTGACTTGCGTCGCCAATCACACGCGTGGGATTGGTCAACAGGTCGAATTTCACCCCCTCCTCCTGGGCATGGTGAATCTCCTCCTTGCGGGCGGGCATCTGCTCCATGGCACGGCGGTAGACAACGGTCACATCGCCGCCCAGGCGCAGCGCAGTGCGCGCCGAGTCCATGGCCACGTTGCCGCCGCCCACCACGATGACCTTGTGGCGCTTGATGGGGGGGGTGTCATATTTGGGGAAGAGGAACGCCTTCATCAGGTTTGAGCGGGTGAGATACTCGTTGGCGCTGTACACGCCGACGAGGTTCTCTCCGGGAATGCCCATGAAGGACGGCAGGCCCGCGCCGCTGCCGATAAAGACGGCGTTGAAACCCTCGTTCTCCATCAACTCGGGCACTGTGCTGTTGCGCCCCACCACATAGTCCATTACAAAGGTGACGCCCAGTCTTTCTAGGAAAGCCACCTCGGCGTTGACAATGGTCTTGGGCAGGCGAAATTCGGGGATGCCGTAGGTCAGCACGCCGCCCGGTTCATGGAGCGCCTCGAACACGGTCACGTCGTGGCCCATGCGGATGAGGTCGCCGGCCACGGTCAGGCCCGCGGGACCCGCGCCGACGATGGCCACTTTCTTGCCCGTCTTGGGCGGCAACTGGGGAAGGCGCATTTCGCCGTGCTCGCGCTCATGGTCCGCCACGAAGCGCTCCAGCCGGCCGATGGCCACCGACTCGCCCTTGATTGCCAGAATGCACAGTTTCTCGCACTGCTCTTCCTGCGGGCAGACCCGTCCGCAGACGGCGGGAAGCGCGTTGGTTTCCTTCAGCTTCTCCGCGGCCTCGTTGAACTTGCCTTCCTTAACCAGCGCCAGGAATCCGGGGATGTCGTTGTTTACCGGGCATCCCTCGACGCAGCGCGGCTTCTTGCACTGCAGGCAGCGTCCGGCCTCCAGCACGGCGACCTCATTCGGGTAGCCGAAGGGGACCTCGTCGAAATTGTGGGCGCGGTCCTCGGGCGCCTGCTCCGGCATCGACTGTCGCGGTGTTTTTTCTAAAGCCATGGTTGCCTCACACGTTCAGCGCGTCAGTGACGCAGCCGCAGTTGCCGTGGTGTTTGTGCGGAATGGGTGCGACGGAGGCGGTGCGCCCCACGCTCTGAATTTCGGCGGCGGCATAGGCGGTGCGCCGGTCGCGCACCTCGTCCCAGTCGACCTTGTGCGCGTCGAAAAAGGGGCCGTCGACGCAGGCAAACTTTGTCTCGCCGCCGACCGAGATGCGGCACGCGCCGCACATGCCCGTGCCGTCCAGCATGATCGGATTCAGCGCCGCCAGTGTTTTCACGCCGTACGGCGCGGTCTCGCGGGCGGTAAGCATCATCATGAAGGGACAGCCAATGGCGATGACCAGGTCGATCTTCCTTCCCGCGGCCAGACGCTGCCCCACCACGTCCATGGAATGGCCCTTTTCACCAAGGGAACCGTCGATGGTTGAGGGCACGCATTCGTCCGCGATGCCCGCCAGCTTCTCGCGGTAGTAGGCCAGGTACCAGCTTCGCGCCTCGGTCACGACCGTGACGTGGTTGCCGACGGCGCGCATGGCCCGCGCGATGGGCACGATGGCGCCGATGCCGTAGCAGCCGCCGGTGAGCACCACATTGCCGAAATTCTCTATGTCGAGCGGAATGCCCAGCGGGCCCGTGACATGGGCGACGCAGTCGCCCGGTTCAAGCAGGGTGAGTTTGCGGCTCGACTGGCCCTTTTCCAGCACCACCAGGGTGATGGTGCCCTTTTCCGTGTCCCAGTCGCTCAGCGTGTAGGGCACCCGCTCGGACACGGCGTCGGCCATCACGATGCAGAACTGTCCTGCCTGCGCCTTGCGTGCCACCTCAGGCGCCACAATTACAATTTCGAAGGTGTTGGGAACAATTTCGGCGCGCGACACGATTTTGAACTTTCCGTTCGCCGGCGTGGGCGTGGGGGATGGCGTGTCGAACGCCGCCGCTGTGGCCTGGTTCTCCTCCGCCGGCTTGGGCAGTTCACAGCCCTGCACCGGCGGCAATTCAAGGAGTCCGCTGACCTGTTCCTCAATGCGGTGGTTGCGATGGAAGGCATGGCGCAACGCCGGATTGCGCGCGGGCAAAGGAGCCTCGTCACGATTGAGATAGAGCGAGATCTTGCCCAATCCCAATTCGGCGGTGACCGACTCGACAGTCTCGTAAGGCAGGCCTTCGGCACCCAGGGCATGGCTCAGCCCGGCAATAATCTGCCAGGCGGGCTGGGCCGCGCCGCGGGGCAAAGAAGCGGCGCGCAGGGGGCGGGCGATGCCGTTTCCGTCCAGAATCGTCCCGTCCATTTCGGTGAAGACGGTGGAGGGCAGCACGAAATCGGCCCGGTCGCTCAGGGTCGTTGGGAAACAGTCCACTACGGCCAGCGCCTCAAGTTCCGCAGCCTGTTCCGTCGTGATCAATGCGCCGACGCTAATGACGCCGCGCACGCCCTGGGGCAGCTTGGCCGGATTGGTCCATCCGCGCGGGTCCGCAACGAGTTCGATATAGTTTGTGGACTTCATAATGTCCGCGGTAAAGCGCCGGAAAACATGCCGTTCTTCGAGCGTTGCGGAGTTGTCGCAGACCAGGGCGAACGCGTCGCCCGTGAACAGGGCGAACTGTGCCGCCATCTGTTCCAACGCCTGTTTCCATTGTGTCTGGCGCAGCACCGTGCCGACGCGCACCAGGGGCGTTTCCAGACGGGTTTCGCCGTTGACAAACTCGGCGACGGAGAAGCGTCCGAGGACGCACAGCGGCATGAAAGGGTTCGCCGAACGGGTGCTGATGGCCTGCCCGTCCGCGGACGCCACAATGAGGGGACAGGCCTCCGGGCAGAAGGCACAGGTGGTGGTGACGCGCTTGTCCGGCTCGCCGTACCATTTTGCATAGCGGTCGGACAGACTGCCCGTGGGGCACACGTCCACGCAGGACCCGCAGAGGGTGCAGCCGGCCTCAAGCAGGGTTTGGTCAAAAGCCTGGCCGATATGCGCCGCGCTGCCGCGGCCGACGAAATCGATCACCCCGGCCCCCTGCTGTTCCTTGCAGACCCGCACGCAGCGCCCGCAAAGGATGCACAGGTTCAGGTCGCGGTCAAGGAACGGTGTTCCGCGTTCCAGCGGCCGCTTGTGGTAGATGGGCGCCTCGGGCAGTTCGGTCAGATCCAGGTCGGCGGCAAGCTGCCGCACGTCACAGCCCGACTTGTTGTTGCATGTGTGGCAACCCGTGGTGCGGCCCGCCTTCTCCGGGGTGGGGCGGTATTCCTCGCACAACTCGCGTTTGCCGCAAACCAGGCAGGAGTTGGGGTGTTCCAGCATCATGAGGCCGAGTATGTTCTTGCGCAACTTTCGCAGGGGGGGAGTCTGCGTGCGCACAACCATGCCCTCGGCCGCGGGGGTGGCGCAGGACGGCGGATAGCCGCGCATGCCGTCCACCTCGACCACGCACATGCGGCAGCCGCCGTGGGCAGACAGCCCCTCATGGGCGCACAGGTGCGGAATTTCAATGCCGTGGCGCAGCGCGCATTCAAGCAGGTTCTCGCCGTCGCTCGCCTCGACCGCCTTTTCGTCAATGATAAGTTTCACGTTTTATTTATCCCCATGAACGCCGGGCCCGTCGCTCTTGCCGGCGGGCTTGCGCTTCTGAACAGGCTCAATGCGGGTCAATTGGCCACTGGTGCGAAACACGGCGGCTGCGGTGGCCGGACATGTGGTCAAACAGGCGCCGCAGTGGATGCAGATATTCTTGTCGATGCTGTGCGGTTTCTTCGTCTCGCCGGTGATGGCTTCGACCGGGCACGCGCGCCTGCAGGCGCCGCATCCGATGCAGCGCTCGGCGTCGATTCCGTAGCTGACGAGTTGCGGGCAGGCCATTGCCGAGCACTGGCCGTTCTTGATGTGTTCCTCATACTCGTTCTGGAAATAGCGGAGCGTGGTGAGCACGGGATTGGGCGCGGTCTGGCCCAGGCCGCACAGAGAGCCCAGCTTTACCGTCTCAGCGATTTCGTGCAGTTTCGCAAGGTCCTCGGCGCGTCCCTGGCCGGTGACGATGCGTTCGAGCGTATTCAGCATGGCCCGCGTGCCCACGCGGCAGGGCACGCATTTGCCGCACGATTCCTGCTGGGTGAAGCCCAGGAAGAAGCGCGCGATGTCCACCATGCAACTGTCCTCGTCGAGCACGATCATGCCGCCCGAACCCATGATGCTGCCGGCCGCGGTGAGCGATTCGTAGTCGACGGGCAGGTCCATCTGCCCCGCCGGAATGCAGCCGCCCGAAGGGCCGCCGGTCTGCACGGCCTTGAGCGCGCGTCCGCCGTCTATGCCGCCGCCGATGTCGAAGACGATCTCGCGCAGCGTGATGCCCAGAGGCACCTCGACGAGGCCGGTCCGCGCGATCTTTCCGGCAAGCGCGAAGGTTTTGGTGCCCTTGCTCGTCGCGCTGCCCACGCTGGCGTACCATTCGGCACCGTTGTGCAGAATGAGCGGCAGGTTGCCCAGTGTCTCAACGTTCTGAATGACCGTGGGCTTGCTCCACAGGCCGCTGACCGCCGGGAAGGGCGGCTTGGGACGCGGCATGCCGCGCAGGCCCTCGATGGACGCGATAAGCGCGGTTTCCTCGCCGCAGACGAAGGCGCCCGCACCCTTCTTGATATGGATGTCGAAGGAGTAATCCGACCCGGCGATGTTCGCGCCGAGCAGGCCCGCCTCGCGCATCTGTGCAATGGCAATTTCGAGCCGGTGGATGGCCAGCGGATACTCGGCGCGGCAGTAGACGTAGCCTTCCGAGGCGCCCATGGCAAGGCCGGCGATAAGCATGCCTTCCAGCACCGAATGGGGATCGCCCTCCAGCAGCGAGCGGTTCATGAACGCGCCCGGGTCACCCTCGTCGGCGTTGCAGATGAGGTATTTCGGCGAGCCCTCGGAACTCCGCGCAAACTCCCATTTGCGCCAGGTGGGGAAGCCGGCGCCGCCACGGCCGCGCAGCCCGGCCCGTTTCACCTCGTCAATGACGCCCTGGAAACCCAGTTCAAGGGCGCGCAGAAAGCCGCGGTAGCCGTCCTGGGCGAGATAATGGTCCAGTGACTCGGGGTTAATGCGGCCGCAGTTGCGCAGCACACGGCGCACCTGCCCGGCCAGCATGGGATGCTCCATGAAGGGACCGACACCGTCCATGCGCGCGCCGTCCATGCAGCCCAGCGCCCATTCCGCGCAGGGGTCGCTGCCCAGCACGTGGCGCTCCAGAATGGCTGCGGCCTCATCGGGGCCGATCTCGCCGTAGCAGATGTCGGATGCACCCGGCTTGTGCACAATCATCAGTGGTTCCAGGCAGCAGGGGCCCAGGCAACCCACCTCGACAATCTGCGCGTCCAGTCCGCGCGCGGCGATTTCGCCGCGCAGACGGTCCATCACGGCACCGGCGCCCGCGGCGCGGCCGCAGGTGGCGGCGCCCACGTAGAAGACGGGCTTGTCACTCGCCTCAAGGTCCTTCCAGACGGTCTGCGCCTGGGTGTAACGTTCTGAAAGGTGGCTCATAGTGTTTCCGGTATCCCTTCCCCTTTGTACTCGTTCAGAATCGCGGGGAGCTTCTTGGAGGTGACGCCGGCAAAGACTTTGCCGTCCACGGCGACCACCGGCGAAAGTGCGCAGCATCCCAGGCACGCCACGCGCTCGAGGCTGAAGTTGCCGTCGGCGGTGGTCTCGCCGACATTGACGCTCAGGGTGCGGCTCAACTCATCGGCGATGCGATGGCTCTCGCGCACATGACAGGCGGTGCCGTTGCACACCTGAATCTTGTGTTTTCCGGGCGGCGTGAAGCGGAACTGCGTGTAGAAAGTGGCCACGCCGTAGGCTTCGCTCGCCGAGATGCCCGTGAGACGTTGGATTTCCTGCAGCGCTGCGGGGGAAAGGTAACCGAGGCGCTCCTGAATCTCTTGGAGAACAGGGATAAGACTGCTTCGGCCCGCCGGGTGGCGGGCCACAATCTCGGCGACCACCGATGCGGTGTCGGCGCGGGATGAACACATGGGAGAATGTACTCCTGGGGGTTGACATCACAGCGGAAACATTGCCGGACCCGGTCTGGGACCACCTGTATCGAAAAAGAAAACCG
>CAIJOU010000241.1 GCA_903822375.1 Candidatus Hydrogenedentota bacterium | reverse complement strand
GGGTCACGCTTTCGCTTACCGATGCTTGCCTCAAGAGATCAGGCCCTCGATGGTGGTCTTTCCCGAGGCGAAGTGCGCATTGTGCTGCGCGGCGATGCGCGTTTGAAAACCGCACCAGTGATCGGAGATCGCGCCGATGTCAATTGCGAACGCGCCGTTCGCCTTGGCGACGCCACAATAGATCTTGCCTAAAATGCCGGCCGAAACCAGCGCCAGCGCATGATTTGGCATTGCGGCGAGTGCGTCCAGCACTTTCGGGAAATAGCCTGGGAAGTGCGCTGTGTCCTCTATCTTTTCTGAGAAGAAGGTCACCTGCGGCGGTATCCGGATGCGGTGAAAGCTTGCGGTTGGCACTGCGAGACCCTTGAACTGAGCCGGATCATGCGGGCCAACGTAGTAGATTTCACGGCCACTGAGCAGCTGCATCGCAATGATCCGCTCGATAAAGCCCGATCTTCCTATCGCGTTATGGACGGGATGATCGGTGAATACGCCATGATAGTCGGGAATGTCCTCACCGATATAGCGCACGCAGTGCATCGTGCCAGGATTGACCATTATCGAGAATTCGTTGGACACACCCACAACATCCGCGCCACGCAACGCCGCAATGAACTGATTGCGCAAATCCTCATAGGCGGAGTCGTCGATGCGCGGCGTGATGAGCACGCCGGTTTTGCTCCGATGCGTGGTCGCCCCGGAAAGCGTGTGGTGTGTGCGGTCCAGGAAGTTGCCCTCGCAATCCCCCAACCGAATCAATGAGAAAGGTCGCGATTCAAGGAAGGCATCACGAGCCAGCGCTTCAACGGCGCGGCTGTCAGCTCCACCGATCGGCGGCATCCAAGACGAATGCGCGAAGGAATAGGTACGCAAATACGGCACCGGCCTGGTCCTCGCGCGCCATTCCGGCAACGGACCATCCCAGGTGTCCAGCAGATCCCCTTTGCGAAATGCAGCGAGCGCGCGAGTCAGTCGCGTGTCCACCTGAGGCACGTCGTCGTACCCGAGAGCAGTTGCGATGTCGTAATGTTCGCATAACCATATCGCGTCCATGATGAATTTCGCCGAGTCCAGGTCAGGCATGGATTGCTTGATCAAGGAAGCATGGTCGGACAGGTGCTCGCCAAGGTCCTTCCACTTACGGCTGCGGATCAAATATTCCGCCCAGAGGAAAACCATACGCTTGTTCCAGCCGGACGCCGAGAAAAGCCGAAAGAAGTTTACGCCGGTTGCACCCAGGTCGTCATGGTTGAAATCCTCCCGGATCACTTCCTCGGTCAGAGCGGGATCGTTGGGAAAGCGGCCAAGGTAGCCATCGAGAATCTTCCGCCGGATCTCCGAGCTGGCCCGACCGCGGAGCTGATTGATCAGGAATGCGGCAGTTTCGCCGGATTCGCCGGCAATACCGACCAGATCATCCAGGACTTCCGCGGACACATCGCGGATACTCTGCCCCTCGATCAACGACAGCGTTACATAGCGACGAATAATCTCGGTCCGGTTGGTGACGCTGCCCAGACCGGTCCGCAGGACGTTTTTTGCGGACTCGACGTCGCCGCGCTGCTGCAGGATTTCAGCCTGTCCGATCCAGCCTTCGATCCGATCCGCCAGATGGCCGGCAAGCTCAGCATAAACGGCGAGCGCCTCGTCGCGGCGCTTAAGGATCGACAGGCAGTGGGCGCCAAAAAAATAGCCTTCATAGATGGTCGGAAAAGCTGCTTTCAGCGTGCGGGACGAGGTCAGGCATTGCTCGTACTGCCCCTTGCGGAAGTGGAACCAGCAACTGGCGACATAGCCGGTCGGATGCTCTGGAGCCCCGGCAATGCTGCGGGAGGCGACTTCCTCCATCTCATCCACGCGCCCCAGGCGGTTGAGCAGCATCCATTCGGTCTAATCCAACGCGACGTTGAACCCATGCTCGTCGCGAGCCTGGCGCAAAACGGCGAGCGCGGCGTCATTCTGTCCCGCCTCGACCAGGTCCTTATGCCGCGCGAGCGCCGCCCCGATATTTTCACTAGCCATGCTGGTTCTCCGTCAACCACCCGCTTCAGGTAGTCCATCCGATCAACGATTACAATTCGACTTGTAGCACCGGTTAGTCAACCGACGAGGCCCGTTAACGGGCAGCCCACCGCCGGCGAGGGAGCACAGTTCAGGGCCTCTCGCAAGCGGAACCGGATGGGCCTACGGGCGCACCGTCCGTTCCTGGGTAAGGCTGCCAGCGGGGTTCGAGTGAAAGGTAGGGGATATGAATAGTAAGTTCAACAAGTAAGTGCAACACCGAGTAATCTAGAAGGGTGATGCAATACAAGCATTTTTCAGTAGAAGAACGGGAGAATATACAGCACGGGCATTGGGAGAAAAGGTCGGTCAGAGCCATTGCACAGGAGCTTGGCAGGAGCCCCGCCTCGGTGTCGAGAGAACTCCGGAGGAACTATCCGCCGGAGCGGAAGGTCTACACCTCTCGCCTAGCACACGAGCGGGCGCTCTTCAAACGTACCCGCAGAGGCAGGGAGAAGCGGCTCAAGAACAACCGCATTCGCACGTTCGTGGTGGCACAACTCAAACGCCGCCGCTCCCCGGAACAGATTGCGGGCATCATCAAGCGAGAGCTTGGTGAGAAGATCTCTCATGAAGCCATCTACCAATTCATCTACGCGCAGATTTCGTACAACAAACCCAAGCGAGGGTGCGAGGACTTGCGACCGTGCCTGCGCAGAAGGCGCAAACGCCGCATCCCGCATGGAGCTCGCCGATGCCAAAGAGTCCTGAAACCGCAAGGTCCTTCCATCGATGAGCGACCTAGGATTGTTGACCATCGCTCGCGCATCGGCGACTGGGAGAGTGATACGGTGGAAAGTGCCGACCATGCACCTGGCATCAACACACTCGTTGAAAGAAAGACCGGACTGGTCTTCATCACGAAACTAAAATCAAAGAAGGGCATCTCCACTCGTGCGGCAATCGCTCGAAGACTGTGCGCCCTGCCCCCGACCGTGCGCCGTACCATTACCTTCGACAACGGTCCCGAGAACCGCGATTGGCGACCCATCGAACAAACAACGGGGACGAGATGCTTCTTCGCCCACCCCTACCACTCATGGGAGCGGGGCACCAATGAGAACACTAATGGACTCATCAGGGACTACTTCCCAAAAGGCACTGACTTCCGTACCATTACCGACGAAGAGATCGCCTACGTCGAGCGCGAACTCAACGAACGGCCGCGAAAGAGGCTGGGTTGGAGGAGCCCATTACAAGCAATGAGTGTTGCACTTCAAAGTTGAATTCGCCTTGTTGCTTGTTGACATGGCAATGTTTATAGGGGCGACTTATTTGTTTTCGATGTTGGCAAAGGAAGAGCGGCAACTTCTAGAGCGGGGCAGAAGATGAGTTACAAATCTCAACACAGGCTTGT
>CAIJOU010000240.1 GCA_903822375.1 Candidatus Hydrogenedentota bacterium | reverse complement strand
GGTATGTGAATCCTCGAAAGGCGCGTATTCACTTCTGACTAAGAAATGGGCGCGCTGGGACGTTGAGAAGTCGGTTTTATTTGTATTTTGGCGAAACCAAACGGCATCTGGCGGGTCCAAAGAGGTGGAAACCTGAACGGCGGCACGGCTGGAAGCCATTGCACAACAGCCACTTAGTGGTTGGGTATGGGGCCGCGGTGCAGTGCCGTCAGAACCGGCCGATCCCGTCCGGATCGGGCGGTTGGACAGTGAAATGCCGTAAATCGTATAATCACGGGAATGCCTGTCCGTATGGAGACGGCACGGTTCGCGTGCACCGCCCGACGGAACGGAACAAAAAACCGGGACTGATGTGTGTCAAATTCCCGAAAACCTCGGACTAGAAGGACGCAGTGAACATGAGCAACGAGATCAACCGACGGGACTTCATGAAGGTCGCGAGCGCCACCGCCACCACGGCGGGGTTCACCATCGCGGCGGGCTACTCGCCCTTCAGCTATGCGCAGAACAGCAAAGTGCGCGTGGGCTGCATCGGCGTGGGCGGGCAGGGCACCTTCCACATTCGCGAGGGGCTGACGCACAACCCGGACATTCAGATTGTGGCCGTCGCCGACGTCTACAAGCCGAATCAGGATGCCTCGGTCAACCTGGTGCGCCTGTCGAATGCAAAACAGTACCTGCCCGTGGGCGCCAAGCCGACCCAGGAACAGATTGAGATGGCGATGGCGGGGGAAGCGCCGACCGTCACCTATGACTATAAGGAACTGCTGGCCAACCCGAACGTGGACGCAGTGGTGATCGCGAGCCCGCTGGGCACGCACTTCCAGATTGCGATGGACTCGCTCGATGCGGGCAAGTTCGTGTTCTGCGAGAAGACCCTGGTCAAGTCGGTTGAGGACGGCCGCGCGCTGGTCACCAAGTGCCACGATCTCAACAAGTGGGTGCAGGTCGGCCACCAGCGCCGCTACAACCCCAAGTACAATCTGGCCCAGTGGATGACCTTTGACCGGGGCATGCTCGGCCGCATCACGCACATCACCTCGCAGTGGCACCGCGATGTGCAGTGGCGCCGCCCGGTGCCCAAGGACTACGTGCTGAACGACGAGGAGAAGAAGTACATCACGGACCTCGAGAAGCACCTGAACTGGCGCCTCTATGACGAGATTTCCGGCGGCCTCTTCACCGAGCTGGCCACGCACCAGACCGACATTTCGAACTGGTTCATGCGCTCCGTGCCGAACCGCGTCTACTCTGTGGGCGGTCTGGACTACTGGCGCGACGGCCGCACGGCCGACGACAACATCATGATGATCTACGAGTACGACATCAAGCGCAACTCGCCGGGCTTCATCGCGGTGAAGCCGCGCACGACGCTGATGGACGAGACCTCGGCGAACAAGAAGTACACCGTGCGCTTCCTGTACAGCAGCATGCTGAGCTGCGAAAAGCGCGGCTGCTGCGAGCTTATCCAGGGCGACCAGGGCTCGCTGGAACTGACCGAGGACGTCTGCAAGTTCTATCCCGAGCCGTGGGTGCTGGCCGAGAAGGCCGCCAAGGCCGCGGCCGAAGCCGAGAAGAAGGCGGCCGAAGCCGCCGCCGCCGCGGGCCTTCCGGCCCCGCCGCCGATGACCGAAGCGGAGAAGCTGGCCAAGGAAACCTCCAGCGGCGGCAGCATGGCCAAGTTCAAGGGCGCGGCCACCTCGGGCATGCCCCTGTTCGGCACCTGCGACGATCTGGACTACAGCAAGAACCCCCCGATGATTCCGGATGCGTTCCAGTTCCATGCCTTCACCGACTGCATCCGCAACGGCGGTGTGCCGCTTAACAACCACATGGTCGGATTCACGACCGCCATCACCGCCCTCTCGGCCATTCAGTCGCGCAAGACCGGCAAGCCGGTCGAGATCGACCCGGCCTGGTACACCTTCGACTTCGAAGTGCCCTCCTTCTACGGTTACGACGCCAAGTGGGGCGACAAGAAGTGCGAGCCGCCCAAGTGCGAGTGCTGCGGCCAGCCGCTGCCCAAGCCCGAGGCGAATCCCGTCGAGAAGTGCACCGTGTGCGGTCAGTCGCTGCCGGCCGGTGTGAAAGCCAGCCCGTGCCCGACCACGCTGGCGCCTCCCGCGGCTCCGGCCGCGCCGGCTGCGCCCGCCGCTCCGGTGGCTCCGGCCGCCCCGGCCGCCCCTCCGGCCTGAGTGCAAATGGGTAATTAGTATTGGCTGCGGGACGGACGCCGTCCTGCAGCCCTTTTGAAAGCCCGCCGCGTCGCGGCAAGGGCAACAACGCAAGGAGATGCATAATGAAATTCGTCAAGACTGTGATTCTTGTGGCCGTGTGTCTGGCTGTTGGCGTAGCCGGCGGCTTTGTCGAGGGCTTCAGCTACGGCAAAAAGAGCGCGAAGGCTGACCAGGATTTTGCCAATGTCGGCCATGGAAAAGTGGTTGAATTGAACGCCAAGCCGACCGCGCCCGCAGCCACGACGGCTCCGGCCACCGCGGTCACCCCCGCTCCGACGGCTCCCGCAGCGACTCCGGCGGCGCCTGCCGCCACGCCCGCCGCTGCCCCGGCAACCCCGGCGAACGGTTGGGATAAGGTGGGAACCAAGACCTTGTCGCAACAGGCCGTCATCGGCGACGATGACGAAAAGAAGGCCGCCCCGGCGGCGGCAGCCCCGGCCGCTCCCGCGGCTCCCGCACCTGCGGCAGGCCCCGCGGCCGCACCCACTTCCGGCGCGGCAACCTATGCCATCAGCGCGGATGATTCCACGCTCGACTGGACCGGCTACAAGCAGGTTGCCGGCGAAAAGGTTGGCATGAGCGGCATGTTCGGAGGGTTCAGCGGCACCGTGAATGTGCCGGGCGGCAACCTGGAACAGATGTCCTTTGACGTGGCGATCAAGACGGCGACGATCAACTCGGAAAACGCCATCCTGACCGGCGTGCTCAAGAGCAGCATGTTCTTTGACGTGGCGACCTACCCCGAAGCCAAACTGGTCAGTCAGAAGATCGTCAAGAACGGCGAGCAGTATGTCGCCACCGTGGCGTGGACCATGCGCGACAAGACCATCGGCTATGAGCTGCCGCTGACCATCAAAGAGTCCGGCAACAGCATCACGGCCACCTGCGAGGTCTTCATCGACCGCAATCAGTGGGGCGTCGGCCCGGCGGTCTACGAGAACAAGGACCTGAACATCAGCTTGCCGATTCTGCCCGAGGTCAAGGTGAAGTTCGAGATGGTTGCCAACAAGAAATAGGCTGCGGTCGCGGCGGTGCTTTTTGACAGCCCCGCGCCCGTTCTGCTACGATAACAAGACCTCCGTGGGCGATTAGCTCAGTTTGGTTAGAGCGCCACGTTGACATCGTGGAGGTCGATGGTTCGAGCCCATTATCGCCCACCATTTATGAATGACAGACCGCCCTCTTTGCGGATAAAACACGCAAAGAGGGCGGTTTCGTTTTGGGGCTGACCGTTCGGGACTGGCGCCGTTCGCGTCAGCCAGCGGCCTTGACCATGACATCGGCGACGAGCCGGGCGAACTCGGCCGGGTCGGCCAGTTGGCCGCCCTCGGCAAGCAGCGCCTGGCCGTGGAGCAGCTTGGCGTAGTCGGCCAGCGCGGGCGATTCGGGGTCGGCGTCGTAGACCCGCTGCAGCGCGTCGAGCAGCGGATGGCCGGGGTTGAGTTCGAGGATGCGCTTGGTCTCGGGCAGTTCCTGGCCCATGGCGCGGAACATCTTCTCCAACTGCGGCGACACGTCGCCCGCGTCGGTGACGAGGCAGGCGGGCGACTCGGTGAGCCGCGTCGAGAAGCGCACTTCCTTCACCTCGCCGGACAGGTGCTCGCCCAGTTTGCCGAGCAGCGACGCATGGGCCTTTTCCTGCTCCTTGCGCGCCGATTCGGCCTCTTTCTGGGCCTCGTCGTCGGCCGGGAGGTCCACCAACCCCTTGGCGGCGGACTGGAGTTTCTTGCCCTGGTATTCATATACGGACGAGGTCCACACCTCGTCCACCGGGTCATCGAGCAGCAGCACCTCGTAACCCTTGTCGCGGAACGCTTCAAGGTGGGGTGAGCGCTCCAGCCGTGCGCGGGACTCGCCGCACAGGAAGTAGATTTGCTCCTGGCCGGGCTTCATGCGCGCGATGTAGTCATTGAGCGAAACGCGTTCGCCCGCGGAGGCGGTGGTGACGACGCGCAGCAGCGACAGCAGGTCGTCGCGGTGATCGGTGTCGGCGATGAGGCCCTCCTTCAGCACGCGGCCGAACTCGGCCCAGAAGGCCTTGTACTTGTCGGCCTCCTTCTCGGCCAAGTCTTTCAGCGCGTCGAGCACCTTGCCGACGATGCCGCGCGACATGCGCTGCACCTGCCGGTTCTGCTGGAGGATTTCGCGGGAAATGTTGAGCGGCAGGTCCTCCGAATCGACCACGCCGCGGATGAAGCGCAGGTATTCGGGCAGCAGCTCGTCGCAGTCGTCCATGATGAAGATGCGCTTTACGTAGAGGCGCACGCCGTGGTGCGTCTCGGGATGGCGCATGAACAGGTCCCACGGGGCCTTGGACGGCACATAGAGAAGCAGGCGGTATTCGAGCGTGCCCTCGATGCGGGCCTGCACGCGCAGCATCGGGTCGGTCCAGTCGTGCGAGACGTGCTTGTAGAACTCGTTATACTCCTCCTCGGTGACCTCGGCCTTGTCGCGCAGCCAGATGGCCTTCATCGAGTTGAGCGTTTCGGTGCGGCGGACCTTCTTCTCCTCGCCTTCCACCTTCTCCGTTTCCTCCACCTCCATCTGGATCGGGTAGGCGACGAAGTCGGAGTACTGGCGGACGATGTGGCGCACCACGCTCTCGTCGGCATAGTCCTTCATGCCGTCTTCCTGGTCGGCGGGCTTGAGATGCAGCGTGACCGTCGTGCCCGGCGTGTCGCGTGACCCATCGTCGAGGGTGTAGAACCCGTCGCCCGCCGATTCCCAGCGGGTCGCCGTCTCCTCGCCCGCGCGGCGCGTGAGCAGCGTGACCCGGTCGGCGACCATGAACGACGAGTAGAAGCCCACGCCGAACTGGCCGATGAGTTCGGCCGGCGCGGCGGCGTCCTTCGACTCGCGCACGCGCTTGAGAAACTCCTGCGTTCCCGACTTGGCGATGGTGCCGATCAGATCGCCCACCTCCTCGCGCGACATGCCGATGCCGTCGTCGGACACGCTGAGCGTGCGCGCCGCGGCGTCGGCGTCGATGCGTATCACCGGTTCGAGCCCGGCCGGCAGCAGGTCGGGATGCTTCACCGACTCAAAGCGCCGCTTGTCGATGGCGTCGGAACTGTTGGAAATCAGTTCGCGCAGGAAGATGTCCCGGTTTGAATAGACGGAATGGATCATGAGGTCCAGCAGTTGCCGGGCCTCGGTCTTGAATTCGTGGCGTTCACTCATGGCTGTGCACTCTCCTTGGTTGCGTGAAGGGCTGTATTATCCCATGCGGCGGCGGGGCGGGGCAAAACGCGAAGGCGCGAATCGGTCGAGAAACAAAGCGCGGCCCGGGACGCTTTGTCCCGGGCCGCGAAAGGACCTCAAATAGGCGTCTTATTTGGCCAGGTCGTGGATGCCCAGGCCGAGCACGCCGGAGATAACGATGAGCGCGACGGCCAGCGCCGCGAGGACCTGCATGCCCTTGCGGATGTTGCCGGAGGCCGAGAAACCGCCCATGACACGCGGGGTGATGATGCCGCCGAGCAGGCCGATCGCGAAGATCAGGCCGAACACCTCGGCGCTAACGCCGGTCTTGCCGAAGGTCACGCCGACCAGGGTCGGGAATATGGGACCCATCACAAAACCGGTAACCAGCATGGCAAGCACGGCGGAACCGGTGCTCTTCGCGGTGACCATCATCATGATCGAAACTGCGGCAACAAGCGCCAGCACCGGAACGTAATACGGGAACATTGCCTGCGGCACGCAGAAAGCCGTGAACAGACGGGCCAGCATCAGCGCGCACCAGAACCCGGCCAAGTAGTTATTGGCCTTGGTGGGGTCCACCTTGTGGTCGGCCAGGTAGGTGGTCAGGAAGCCGCCGAGCGTGCTTTCGAGGCTGATGTAGCAGAACAGGGCCGCACCGGCGGCGAGCACGGCGGGATTGGCGAGCCATCCGGCCGCGCGGCCGAAATTGAACCCACCCTCAATCTTCGGGAAATCGGTGCCCATCACGGTCCACAGGATGGGAACCGCCAGCATGGCCGCGATGACGCCCAAGGTCGCCTTGTAGCCGGCCTTGCCAATCAGATTGCCGATGATGAGCGGGGTCAGCAGCGAACCAAGCCCAAAGAAAACGTTCATCAGGTTGTTGGCCTTGGCGGGGTTGCCCGGGAAGAGGACCATGGGTCCAAGCGTGTTGCCCACGGTGTTGACGGCCATGGCGGCAATGCCGAGCGCCAGGAAGGCGAGCATCGCGGTTCCGTAGGACGGGGCCGCGGCGAGCAGCAGGACACAGACGGCACCCACGCCGAAGCCCACGAGCCCGACGACCTTGAAGCCGAGCAACGGCGTCAACGCCCCGATGAGCATGGAGAAGATGAGGCAGCTGAACATCAGGGCGGAAATCAACGATCCGGCCTTGGCATCGTCGATCTTAATCTGCTCCTGCAGCTTGAGCTTGATGCTGCCAAAGATGGCGAAGATCACACCGAGTGCGAACACTCCCGAAAATGCTGTCAATCCTGCTATAGACATGTTGCTCTCCCTCCGGCTGCGTCCCGGCCGCACAGCGCGGACAGGACGGGTTGACGGAAAATAATGACCCACACCCAACAAACGGACACGGCTCGGGCGGGCACATACCCATCCAAACACGACTCCGCGAAAACGATGCTAGCATGTTTTGTCCGGACATGCAACCTAAGTATTTTGACCGGATGACGGGCGCAAAGTGGAAGCGGCTTCCAGCCGCTTTCTTTCGGACACCAGTCTTAGCGTCATATCAGAACGCGGCAGGATGCCGCGTCTACGTGAGGGCCATCGCGGCGGCTTTCAGGCGCCGCGGCGAATCTGCTCGCGCACGCTGGCGATAACCACGTCGAGAATCTGGTCGAGCGAGGTGCTCGGCTTGTACCCGATGGCCGCGCCGATCTTGTCGAGGCAGGGGGCCCGGTGGCGCATGTCCTCGTAACCGGGACCGTAGGCCTGCTCATAGGGCACATAGCGCAGCGTGGACGCGCTGCCGGTGCGGTCGATGACGCGCCGCGCCAGTTCCTCGACCGTCACCCGCTGGTTGCTGCCGATGTTGTAGATCTCGCCGTTCGTCCTGGTGTCGTCCATCAACGCCGTCAGCGCGGGGACCACGTCGCCGACGTAGGCAAAACAGCGGCTCTGCTGGCCGTCGCCGAAAACCGTGAGCGGCTCGCCGAGCAGCGCCTGGCGCACAAAGGTCGGAATCACCATGCCGTAGCGGCCCGTCTGGCGCGGGCCGACGGTGTTGAACAGGCGCACAAGCACGGCGGGATGGCGCTTCTCGCGCCAGTAGGCCAGCGCGAGAAACTCGTCGATGGCCTTGGACTCGGCATAGCACCAGCGCAGCTTGTCCGTCGGCCCGATCACGCGGTCGTCATCCTCCCGGAACACGTCGCCCGCGCCCTTGCCGTACACCTCGCTGGTCGAGGTGATGAGCAGGCGGCGGCGGTAGCGGCAGGTCTCCTCCAGGAGCACCTCGGTGCCGCGGATGTTGTTCACAATGGTGCGGATGGGGTGGTTGACCACGAGCTGCACGCCCACGGTGGCGGCGAGATGGTAGACGACGTCAACCTCGCGGACCAGGTCGCGCACGATCTCCTGGTTCAGCGTGGAGTCGATGATGGTCGTGATTTCGGGCACATGCTCGATGTTCTCGAAGCGGCCCGTGCTCAGGTCGTCCAGCACCCAAACGCGGTCGCCCCGGGCGACCAGCGCCTCGCAAAGATGGGAACCGATAAATCCGGCGCCGCCGGTCACCAGCACGCGCATGGCATACCTCCTGGAAAGAAACTCACGTCGTGGACGCCGCAGCGGCGTCCTGCGCATAGCCTATAGCCCGGCCCATGTTCCGCGCAAGCGCGAAGCGCAGCTGTCATCCCGAATGAAATGATGGACATCATGCACATCGCGCCCTTTCTTGTGGGTGACAAGATATTGAAAGGCACAAAATCCCCCGTTGAAGGGGGAAGCCGCGAAGCGGCGGGGGATGTTGGGCCCTGGCGGCGCCGGGGGAATTAACATCCCCCGACCGCCTTTCGGCGGTCACCCCTTCAAAGGGGGACCTAAACAACCTATGCGCAAGTACTTGCATCTTGCAGGAGGCTTGCGGCGAGAACTGCTCCACCACGTCCGTGCGGGGGTTGTGAAAAGATGCCTGTACCCGCCACGCCGCACAGATCCGGGTACAGCGGACCTGTTGAATAACCCTTGCATTGGTGCATATTTGTGATATACTAGTATCGCAACTGGAGGACATACGATGCTTGGTGACAAGGACCGATGGCAGGAGGACCTGTTCGTGGCGTGCCCGTTGCGGGAGTTGGTTCCGGAGGACCACGTCCTCAAGCAGGTGGACAAGATTCTGGACTTGTCCTGGCTTGCCGACGACGTGCGGGAGTTGTATTGTGCCGACAACGGCCGTCCGAGCATTGCACCTGAGGCGGCGTTGCGGCTTATGCTGGCCGGTTTCTTTCAGGGGATTGTACATGACCGGGAACTGATGCGGGAGGCTCAGGTAAACCTGGCCATCCGCTGGTTTGCGGGCTACCGACTGGACGAGAAGCTTCCCGATCACAGCAGCCTGACGCGAATCCGCCAGCGCTGGGGTCAGGAACGATTCAAGAAGATCTTTTGCCGCAGCGTTTCGGACTGCATGCGGGCGGGACTGGTCAACGCCGAAACGGTGCATGTGGACGCCACGCTCATTCGGGCGGATGTGAGTTGGGACAGCGTGGCGCTGGTGCATGCGGCCCGGGTGGCAGAGCAGGACGCCGAAGATACCGAGTCATCCGGTCCAGGCCCGACGTCCTGGACAGGCCAACCCAAGAAACGCTGCACGACGGACCCGGACGCGACGCTTGCGACGGGCCGCAAGGGCCGCCCGCTCGAACCCACCTACAAACAGCACACCGCGGTGGAGGAGCGTTCGGGGGTGATCGTTGATGTCGCGGTGACAACGGGCGAGGCCAGCGAGGGGACACAGTTGCTGGCGCAGCTCGACCGGATTGAATC
>CAIJOU010000239.1 GCA_903822375.1 Candidatus Hydrogenedentota bacterium | reverse complement strand
TCGCCTTTGTCCGGCTGAATTTGGACAGGAAGCGCTTCTACATACCCAAAAAGAAGATGGGCCCCCTTCCCATCGAGGCGCGCAATGTCACCAAAGCCCAGATCTCCGTGTCACGGCTGTTTCCGTCCAACATCGCGGCGGCGGTGTACGACATGACGCACCGGCCGGAGTCGTACTACTACTATGGCGAGGGAGACGGCGACGGGGACGGCGAGGGGTATGGCGGACAACGCCAAGACCGAACCGCCACGCAGATTAACGCCGAACGCTACAGCGAACCCATTGGCAGCTGCAGCATTGCCTTCCCGGACGTGCCCGACACTGTCCAGTCCGGGGCCGCCAAGATAGAAGAACTTTTCCCGGCGGACAAGCGGGGTGTCTTCACACTGGCCTGTTCAAACGGCGGGTCCAGCCTGGTGTTGTGGACCGACCTGGGTGTCCTGGCCCACTGGCACGGCAG
Source organism: Candidatus Hydrogenedentota bacterium (assembly GCA_903822375.1). Classification (GTDB taxonomy): domain Bacteria; phylum Hydrogenedentota; class Hydrogenedentia; order Hydrogenedentales; family CAITNO01; genus CAITNO01. Next base: position 4,204 of record CAIJOU010000239.1, on the reverse strand, counting down.
CGAACTGGTCGTCTTTGCGCATAACCTCAACACCCTCGCCCCGGCTGTTTCGGCCAAGACCACCGTGTATTCCGACAAACTTCAAGTCATGGCGTCGTCGAACACAGACGCGTCGGGAGTCGTCCGCTTTGAGGGTCTGGAACGGGAACGCTACGGGGCCCCGCTGCTGGTGGTTGTGGAAACCCCGGACGATTCCACATTCCTTTCGCTGGAGAAACGGCAGGAGGACCAGCTCCCGTTCAAAGAGAACATGCCCGTTTTCGACGCAGAGGGTTACGACGCCTATCTGTACGCGGACCGCAACCTGTACCGTCCTGGCGAGACCGCGCATGTGCGGTGGATCGTCCGGACGAACTACACGGACGCGGCGGCAAACGTGCCGCTGCTGTTCCAGGTGCAGACACCCAAAGGGCGGCTGCTTCAGTCAACGCCGATTACGACGTCCGATTTCGGCACCGGTGGTCTTGACGTCAAGACGGAGAAGTCCTTCCTGACGGGCAAATACACGGTGGAACTGCGCACCCCCGGTTCCAGCGCGCCGCTCGGAAGCGCCACGTTCAATCTTGAGGAATTCGTGCCGAACCGGATGAAGGCCTCTGTAACCGCGGACAAGGCGCTCTGGAAGCCGGACGAGGCGGTCAGCATTGCCGTGAAGGCCGAGAACCTTTACGGCGGCGCGGCATCCAACCGGCTTGCCGAGGCGGTGGTTGTGCTGAAGCCGGGCGTATTCAAGAGCACCAAATGGCCGGCGTTCAACTTCACCAACGACACCGTTCTTGAACCGGTCATTGAGAAGCTGGGCCAGCAGCAGACGGACGACGGGGGCAACGCCGGCTTCTCCTTCACGTACACCGCGAAGGACAAGGTGACCACGCCGCTTCAGGCCGGCGTGTACGGACTTGTCTTCGAATTGGGCGGGCGCGAGGTGCGGGCGAAGACGGAGGCCATCGTGTTTCCGGCGCCCATCGCGCTGGGCATGGCCGTGTCGCCGGTGGAGGGGGAGACCTCGGCGGAGCTGTCCGTGGCGGCCATTACGTCCGACGAGGCTCCGGCCGCGCTCGCCAGCGTCAAGGTCGCGGTGGAGCTGGAGGAATGGAGCTACAATATCCGCCGCTACGGCAACGACAATGAGCCGTACTACATCAGGAGCTTCAAACTTGTGGAAGACCGGGACGTGCCGCTGCAAAACGGCATGGGCGCCACCCGATTCCACTTCGACAGCTCCTGGGGCCGTTACCGCCTGCGGGTGCACGCGCCGGAGACCCCGCTGTACAGCAGCACCATCATCAACAGCCGCTGGAACAAGATTGAGTCGGAAAGCGTCATGAGCAAACCCGACTTGATCGAACTCTCCCTGAACAAGGATGCCTACAATGTGGGCGACACCTGCGAACTGCATGTCCGCTCCCCCTATGACGGCACCGCCTTCATCGCCGTGCAGGGGGAATCCATCAAACAGACATTTGTGCAGCCCGTCAAGGACGGGGAGGGCATGGTCTCGTTCATGCTGACAGACGAGCATTTCCCGAACATCTGGGCCGAAGTGACCGTGGTCCGCGCGGGGGACAGCACCAAGGGCAGGGCCTATCCCTATTCGAGTTTCTCCATAATCAACATTCCGGCCCACGACGGCCGCAAACGCATTTCCGTTTCCTATCCTGACCTGCCGAAGGAGGTGCGCCCGGCCCAGAAGTTGGACTTGGCATTGGAAACGAGGGACAACGCGGGGAATCCCATTGCCGCGGAGGTAACCCTTGCCGCCGTGGACGAGGGCATACACAGCATTCTCGACTACGCCAACCCGGACCCCTTCACGTGGCTCCAGCGTTCGCGCCAGGCCGACGTAAACCGCGCCCACTACTATGACAAGATCTACTACGACTTCACCCCGTCCAGCATCGGCGGCGACAACATTGCGAAACGCCTCGGCAATGCACCCCAAATCGGCGACAATTGGATAAAGCCGGTGGCGCTGTGGTCGGGCGCTGTGACCACGGACGCGAACGGCCGGGCAACGGTCTCCTTCGACGTTCCCGAGTTCAACGGGCAGCTGCGTCTCGTGGCCGTGGCGGTGAACAAGACCGCGACGGGCGCGGCGGCCGCCAGCCTGTACGTCCGCCGCCCGTACATACTCCAGACAAGCATGCCCCGGTTCTCGCTGTTGGGCGACCAGTTCGGCTGCGGTGCCGGCATCATCAACACGACCCAAGATGCGCGGACGGCCGTCGTGCGCTGGAAGACCGAGGGCACGCTTGCCGGGCAGGGCGAGAAGAAGGTTGACCTTGCGCCGGGGGGCGAGGCCTATGTTCAGGCCGAATTCAACGCCACGGTGACGGGGCAGGGCCGAATTCTGTGGGAAGCCGACGTGATCAACCCTGCGGACGTCGCCGTGATTGAGCATCTCACGCAGGATTCGCCCCTTCCGGTTCGGGCGCCCGCCGCGTGGAGCACGGAACACAAGCTTACGGTGGTAAATCCGGGGGAGAGCAAGTCCTTCCAGAACACGACATTCATTGAGGATGACTCCGTCGAGGTGCGGCTGACGGCGACAGCCAACCCGCTTTACCGCCTCCAGCGGAATCTCAGTTTCCTGCTGCACTATCCGTACGGCTGCGTGGAACAGACCACCTCCTCGTCGATGCCCCTTTACCTGATCGAGAAGAGTCCGCAGATTCTTCTGGGACTCAAAGTGATTCCCGAGAATCTGGACCCGGCAAAGATGGTCCAGACCTACATTCAGAGCGGCGTTTCCCGGCTGTTCTCCATGCAGACCACTTCGGGCGGCCTTGCCTTCTGGCCCGGGGGAACGGAGCCCTATCCCTACGGGTCGGTGTATGCGGCCCATTTCCTCACCCTGGTCTTCAAGGACAACGCGGCGTCGGTTCCGGAAAAGGCGTTCCGTTCCCTTCAAGAATATCTGCGCCGCATCATGAAGGGAGAGGAGACGTACAGCACCCGCTACTCCTACTGTTCCGACATGTACACCCGGGCCTATGCCTGTTATGTGCTTTCTCTTGACGGACAGTTGGACGCCATTCAGTACATCCCCCGGTTTGACACCATTTCGGTTCCAGAAAGCGGCCGCTGGCTGCTCGCGGCAGCCCTGGCAATGAACACCGCCGACCCGGAGCGGGTGCAAAAGTACCTGAAGACAGCGCCCACCCAGGCGTTCAACACCTGGGAGTACTCGGGAACGCTCAATTCGGAAATCAAGAATGCGGCCGTGCGCCTCATTGCCGCAACGCACATGCACCTGCCGGCCGATCAGGTCCAGCCGATCATGAAGCAATTGACCGACTGGATAAACGACCACGAGTATTACCGGATGACCACGCACGACGCGGCCTATGTGTTTTCGGCGCTTGGCCAGTACCTGCAAACCGTCAAGGGCACGGAAGGCCAGGCCGCCGCAATCATAAGCGGCCCGGGGGAATCCAAGAACATTTCCGGACTGGAGGTGTGCCAGCAGAGCGCCAAGGGGGCGGCGAAGGTCTTCCAGGTGCAGAATACCGGCGCGGTTCCGGTGGTCGTCAATTTCATCTCCGAGGGCGTGCCGGCCCAGCCGCGCACCGCGCCCATCTCTGAAAACGGGCTTGCCGTGGCACGCGCTTTCACGGACGACAAAGGCAACCCGGTCGCACTGACCGGTCCCTTCGCCCATGGCGGCATGTACCTGGTCGATCTGGAAATCTCACTCAGGGATGCGCGCGAAAACGTTGTCGTCTCCGACCTGCTGCCAGCCGGGTTTGAGGTGGCCAATCCGCGACTGGACGCGAACACCGTAACCATGATGGGCAAGGGCCAAGCCCAGTCTTCAGAGAATGCCGCAAACCAGCAGAATCGCGAAGGCAACCAGCAGGGCACGGATGGCCAGAACGGAAACGCCGAGCAATCTGAGGACCAAAAGCAGAAGAACGCTGGCGTGACGCCGAGCTTTCTCGAAGTGCGCGACGACCGGCTGGTACTGGCCTTTGACAAGCTGGATGCGGGTGAGCACCACTTCTACTACGCGGTGCGCGCGGTATCGCCGGGCACGTTCCGGCAGCCGGCGGCGGTTTCGGAATGCATGTACGACCCGACAGTCCGCGCCGCGACGGTGGATACGACGGTTAAGGTGGAATAGGAAAACTGAAGGGCAAAGGACGAAAGACGAAGGACGGAAGAAGGAAGAAGAAGGTAGGGATGCCAGGCTTTGCGGAGGCAC
>CAIJOU010000238.1 GCA_903822375.1 Candidatus Hydrogenedentota bacterium | reverse complement strand
GTACTGCTGGACCCGCTGCGGGTGCTGGTAGTTGGGATGGCCCCCCTCCAGAACGAAGCGGCCAATCAAAAGCGGAACGCACATGCCGTCGTAGTCGATCAGCTTGACGGCGCCCTCCGGCGTGACCAGCATGTTGCCGTGCTGCAGGTCGCCGTGCACCAGCCGGTCGGCGCGCAGCGCCCGCACCAGCTCCGTCCAGGTCCGCGCCAGCGCCAGCAGCTGCGCCCTGGGGTAGCCCTGCGCGCACAGCGCGCCCACGTGACGGTTGAACAGTTCCCCCTCCACCCATTCCATCACCAGCACCGGCTGCCAGCGGCGCCCCACCTGGATGCCCTGCCGGGCGTAGTAGCTCTCCGCCAGAAAGCGGACCGACGGCGTGTTGCGGCTGAACAGCGTGTCGAAATAGTCGCTCACGGCCTCGTAGCGCTCGGCGCGGATCGGGTAGGGCGACGTGAAGCACTTCACCGCGCGCGCCTCGCCCCGGCTGTTCTCCATCCGGAACACGATCCCGAACGCGCCCGGCCACGCCATGGGCGCGTTCGTTTCAGGGTCCCGGACCAGATGCAGCCGCCGCAGCAGCGCCAGGCCGAAATTGTCGGGGTTCTGGACCGCCTCCAGATAGGCCGCTCGATCCGGCATCTGCACCGATGCAAACCCTCCTGTGGCGTCCCGTCACAACGAAATGAAATACTGGGCCGGAGAACCCGCATGGCCCAGGCACCGCACGTACATGTGCAGCGCCAGCGTGCTCGGCGTGATGTCCGCCACAAGGCTGTCCTCCGTCGAGTCCATGCCGTAGGGGAACAGGCCCAGCATGCGCATGTGGTCCAGTTCCCGGTCCAGGCTGAACAGGTCGCTGATGCCGGCTATCCTGCGCAGCTTGTGCAGCTCGCACAAGAGCGGCTCGGCCACAATCAGCCCCTCGGACGAGGCGATCTTGTTCGCCACGATGCACGCATGGTTGAACATGGCAATCTCGTTCACCGTCATCGCGCCCAGAAGGTTGATGAATATCAGATTGCTCTCGTCACGCGCGTCTCCGGCGCAAGACGACACGATCAGGCCCGCCCACATGTCCTGAACCGGCCCCCGGTCGTGCCACGAACCCTGGTCCAGCAGGATGTACATCAGCCGCGGATGGGCGCGGTCCATGTCGATGCCCGCACCGTCATCGGCCTTGCGCCGCGCCTTGTCCAAAATCTGGCGCGCGTTCTGCGCGCGCCAGGATTCTATCCGTTCATACATGCTGCCACCCTTTGCCTGCCAAACGGCCTTTTGCGGACCGGGCGGCCGTTCCCCTCATGCCCACGCCGACGCCGCCCCGCGTGGCGGAACAAACCGGCAACGCGCACCGCGACAACCCCCGCAAAACACCGCAAAACAAAACGCGGGAAGATCAGTAGGCCGTACCGAAAAAGATCTTCATAATCAGGTTGTATATCGCGTTGACCAGGCTCACAAGAAGGCCGATGATGTTGATCACCGACTCGATGGCCGCCCGTGCCGGAATATCCCGCATATTCTCTCGCTTCTGCATCTCTGTACGCTGCCTCCAAAATACGACAAAAGAAACGCTTGAAAATCACCGGTCAAGTATACCAACACTTGACCTCAAACACACCAACAGGAATCCCGGCAGCTGCCGGCTGATTCCCCAGGCCAGGCCTCTGTGGAGAACCTGGAACATAGAAGAATAAGGCGTGGCACCGCCGCCAACGCCTAAAGAAACAACTGCAACACCCATGCGGCGAAGGATGGAAACACGCCCTTTGCCGTGACGGTTGCCCTGACACGAACGGTCACGTCCGCAGCCACGGGAGATTGGGGAACCGCCCCGTGCACCTCCGCCGCAACAAGCGGGCATTCAGCGCCGGAACCGACCCCAGTCGCCTGCATGATCGGGACCAGGTCCACGGGAATCGGCGGTGTGAGCACAATATCCGTGCCCAGCCCTCCATCGGAAGATGCCACCCCAAGTTCCAGCAGTGGCTGCTCCACACCGTCAAGGGGCACGGGTTTGAAACCAAGTTTGACAAAGGTGAGCGCTTCGAAAGAACCGACCGTTGCCGTCATGCGCGATTCAAGAAGTTCAAGCTTGTCAATGGTGTAGGATTGGGCAACATAATCGCCCAACGCGCCTAGTTTTTCCCTGACCATCGCCCACATCGTTTCTTCCGTGGGGATGCTGCACACCGGCACGTCCATTTTTGAATACTTGTCTGGAATGGGGGAGCCCGGGGTGAACAAGTCTGGAATGCGCACCTCATAGTCCTTGTATATTGGCACGGCCAGTTCCATGCTGTACTGATTGTTGCAGCCTGCCAGACAGGTTAGCGCAAGAAGGGGCAACCCCATGCGGACGAAAAGGGAAACGCGCAAACGCAGGATACTCGTCGGGTGATAGAACTGCATTATCAAGCAACTCCTTTTATATTGTCGACACACTGCTCTGTTCATTTCGTGCGCCACGCCCGGGCGTGTTCATGGCGCTCGATCTTTTCTAACTGCTGGACAGTCAAAGATGACATGGTTTGAAAGTGAGGTCCATTCTTTGTCGATGAGCCAGTTCCAACCCGTTCCTTGTCCCACGTGTGCAGCCGCCAGGGGCTGCAGTACAACTGGGGAAGTCCGTGAGACGGTCCCGAAGGGTCCGCAAAAAACAGCGGCACTTCGTCTCGCACAGCCACGTATTGGAATTGAGGCGTGGGACAAGCGGCGTATTGGCAAGAGACCGCATCTGCGCGAGTCATCCTCACGCAAGAGATTCTTGTTGAAGGCAATAGGTACGGATACATCACAGAGACGACCGCCGGGACAAAAGCGACAGACCGCCAAGACTCAATCCAACCAGGAAGAAGTCACTGAAGTTCTTCTTTATCGTCTCAGGGGTTAGTAAACCCTTGCTTCCCGTGCAGCCTGCGCAGCCGCAGCCCTGACTCAATCCGGCCTCGGCACTGCTTATTTGGCCGTTGCCATCGGAATCGAGCGTATTGAACACCGCCTGGGTAAGGCCCGGCAGGGCGACCAGTGCCTCAGAGTAACTAACCGAGCCATCGCCGTTGCTGTCCACTGTGTCAAAATCCGCCATGAGAAGGTTTTGCAATTGTATCTTGGTCGGCGGGGTGGTGCCGCAGCGTCCCGTTGACACCACCAGGACAACGGCCCTGCCAAACGGCACCTGTTGTCCCGCCTCGGGGTACTGGTTGCTGACCAGTCCCGCCGCCGTGGCGTCGTTGCACTGATGGACCTCTGTGCCGACGGTCAGGCCCGCGGCCGTGATCGCAGCTTCCGCTTCGGGCTGCGTCCGGCCCATCAAATCCGGCACGGTCTCGTTGCAGAGGCCCGTTGACACCACAAGGCTGACGGCGCTGCCAAACGGGGCCGGCTGTCCCGCGGCCGGTTCCTGACTGACCACCAACCCCGCCGCCACCGTGTTGTTGCACTGCTCCTCGATCTCCCCGAGAGTCAGTCCCGCGCCGGCGAGCGCTGTCTGTGACGCGTCCCTCGTCTGGCCGGTCACATCGGGTGCGGACACGTCGCCCGCAATCGACCAAAGCTTGGCCGTGCCATCCTCGGACCCGGTCAGCACTTGAGTTCCATCCGGGGAGAACACCGCGGAGGAGACATACGATATATGTCCGGTGAAGGTGCGGAGAACAACGCCCGAGGCCACATCCCACACTTTTGCCGTATTGTCACCCGACCCGGTGAGTATCTTGGTCCCGTCCGGGGAAAACGCCACGGAAGACAAGCGGTCCGTGTGCCCGGAAAAGGTGTGCAATTCCTCGCCCGTCGCCGCATCCCACAGTTTCGCCGTGTTGTCATACGCCCCGGTGAGCAGTTTGGACCCATCCGGGGAGAACGCCACCGAAAGCACGTATGACGTGTGCCCGGTGAAGGTCTTCAATTCCCCGCCTGTCGCCGCATCCCACAGCTTCGCCGTGTTGTCACTCGTCCCGGCGAGCACCTTTGTCCCGTCCGGGGAAAACGCCACGCAGTGTTTTGCCCCGGTGAAGGTGCGCGGTTCGTCAACGGTTGCGATATTCCACAGTTTCGCCGTACCGTCCTCCGAGACGGTGAGCACCCTCGTTCCGTCCGGAGAAAACGCCACGGAGGTCACCCAATCCGTGTGTCCTGAAAAGGTTCGAGTGACCGCGCCCGTCGCCGCGTTCCACAACTTCGCCGTATTGTCATCGGACCCGGTGAGCACACTCGCGCCGTTCGGAGAAATGGCCACGGAATTCACCCTGGCTGTGTGCCCGGAAAAGACGCGCGTGACAGTACCCGCCGCGGCGTTCCAAAGTTTCGCCTTCTTGTCGCCCGACCCGGTGAGCACACTTGTCCCGTCCGGAGAAAACGCCACGGAAATCACCTGGGCTGAGTGTCCGGTGAAAGTGCGAACGACCGCACCCGTTGCCGTGCCCCACCGTTTCGCCGTATCGTCACTCGACCCGGTGAGCACGCTGGCCCCGTCCGGAGAGAATGTCGCGGAACTTACCGACGACGTGTGTCCAAGAAAGGTGCGGATGACCGTGCCCTTTGCCGCGTCCCACAGCTTCGCCGTGCTATCAGCCGACCCGGTGAGCACCTGGCTTCCATCGGTAGAAAAGGCCACGGACAAAACATCCGCCCGGTGTCCTGTGAAGCTGCGAAGTTCGGAATTCGTTGCTATGTCGTACAGCTTTGCCGTGCCGTCATCCGACCCCGTAAGCACTTGGGACCCGTCCGGGGAGAACGCCACGGAGGTTACCCAGTCTGCTTCGGTGAAGGCGCCGAGTTCGGCGCCCGTTGCCACGTTCCACAGTTTT
>CAIJOU010000237.1 GCA_903822375.1 Candidatus Hydrogenedentota bacterium | reverse complement strand
TCATCTGCTCGGTAAGCAGCTTCATCTTGCTGCCTGCCTTCGACACGTCCTCCTGTGCCCGGGCGTGTGTTTCCTCATAGGCCGTCGCTTTTTCAAAACCGTCTTTCGAGCTTCCGGTAACGGACGCACCCAACTGGTGTTGAAGTTCGTTGATCTTCGCGAGCTGGTTGTCCAGGTCCGTTTGACGAATGTCCCTTTCCTTCATCAGCACGGTGAGTCTTTCACGGCCCGTGTCGATGTCTTCAGCAAGGGCGTACTTCATGTAGGCCGCGAGCGTCTTGTCCACAAGAAGCTTTGCCGTGTCGCGGTCCGGAAGCTTGCAGGAAATGGTCACCAATTCGCTGTTTGGCTGGGGCTCGGCCTTGATCACCGCCTTGAGAAACTCAAGCGGGACCGGCTGGTCGGAAATCAGGGGAAGGCTTTGCACCTCGGGTTCCGCCAGCACCTGGGACAGCACGGCGTTGCCGGTGATCAGCGACAACTGCGTGTTGAGGAATTTTTCATAGGGCATCGTGTTTTCGCGGTTGTCGTGGCCCATGACGCGCGGCGTCAATGCAAGGAACCGCACCTCGGCCGAAGCCTTGTATGTCAACGGGACCATCTTCCACACGGCGATGGAACCGGGCACGGCCAACGCCACGAAAACCCCCACGATAAGCGGCAGTCGCAAGCGAATCATGCGTTTGAGATTAATCCGTCCGGTTTCATCCTGTGAAACGGCCGATATGGACTTCAGGCTATTGTTCATTGAACGTCCTTTCAAGGGCGCTGCCATGTTTAACTATTTCGCTTTGGCCGCGATGCCGCTCGTGGGCACGGCAATCGAGGTGCCGCCGCCGGTGCCCTGGTTTGACTTCAGGATCACGTCATACAGGTCCTTCTTGTAAAAGGCGTCAAAACCCTGCGTGTACAGGTTGAGCAACGGCGACACCGTTTCTGCAAGGCGGGTAAAGCGCATAAGATTATCATAGAGCCGCACAAGCTTGCCCCGCGGCACGTAGAGAATGTCACCCGCCTTGAGTTTGGGACTCTGACCGGTGTCGAGGGCTTTGCGCAGGTCAATGAGCATGGCCTCGGTGTTTTCCGAATCCACCTGGCGAAGCAGCACGACGCTGCGCATACGGCCCGTCTTCTCGTTGGCCCCCCCGGCGCGGGCGAGCAGTTCGAGCAGGCTCATGCCCTCCACAAGCGGGAACACGCCGGGATTCACGGCCTCGCCCATAACGTACACCAGGTTCATGCCCTCGGGCAGGTATACGACATCACCGGGCAGCACGGGCGCATCCGAGGGGTTCTCGCCCACTTCCCGGACGCCGGACAGGTCATACTCATGCACTTCTCGTTTTCCATCCCGATGGCGGATTACAAACGCCTTGCTCAGCTGGCCCTGTGCGCCGATGTAGGAATTGCCCTGCATGGTGTTGATTCGCGGGCCGCCCGCGGTGTTCAACGCCTCCAACACGGTCAGCGGGCGAACGTAGGGATACTCACCGGGCTTCTCCACGTCGCCGAGCAGGAAGAAAGCCTTGCTGGCGGCCTCTTTCACGGTAAGCGCGATGTGCGGTTTTTTGTAAACGGCCAGATAGGCCTTGTTCAAACTATCGAGCGCCTCGGCGCGCGTCATCCCGGCAACCTTCATCTCTTCAATCTGCGGAAGCGAAATGTATCCGTCATAGCGCACCTTGACCTCGCGGCTCATCTGCGTGTCGTCAAAGAGCTGAAAATCCAGCGTGTCGCCGGCACCGATGCGGTATTCCCCCTCAACTTGGGGAGCCGCCGCCGCCTCAGTGGGTGCAGGCTTTTCCAGCGGCTTACGCTCCGGAAAGGAATAGAGCGTCTTGGTCTTGACGACGGTCTGCTCCCTGATGACTTCACTGCGGACCTTGTCGCCTTTGGAGTCCGGTTGCGCAACGGCCGCGCCCATGACACCCAGCACCGCGGTGGCCATCAGCGCAACCGTGAACATTCCAGTCATAAATACCGCGAGTTTCATGGGCCTCCAATCATCCTTGTTACACTTGACGATTCACAGTGCGCCGCACTATCGTTCTCAGCGGCCGTTCGGACCGTCATTTCAAAGCTATCTCAGACTATCGCAGAAAAGAGCCTGTGCCGCCACAGTCTATTGTATATTTAGCAAGATCCGTGCCTTTCTGACACTAAGATCGGCAAGTCGTTTCCCTGATTGGGTTTGGAGTGCCTTTACAGGGATACAGTGAAGAGAAGGGGGTGTCCGTTTTATGACACTTATTTGTCGTCAGTTGCGGCAAATAGCTCAACAATGGGGGTTTTCTACGGATAAGACCTGTGCTGAATGTCAATGATCTGACACCGGTTTGGATAAGAGGACGGGCAGGCATACGCGCCTTTGGATAGGCAAAGCGGCCGTGCTGCACTGCGCAGCACGGCCGCTGAAAGGACTCTGTACCGTTCCACTCCTACAACGAGGTAACCATTAAGGTGCTGGAGCGGTTACGGTGATCGTCGCCGTATCCGTGTCGATCAGCCCGCCGGTCTTGGCTTCGGCAACAATCAATGTGGCTGTGTAGACGCCGGGCATTGGGGTTGCCGAGAACGTGATGCAGCCGGCCGCCGATGTAGCGGACGGGAAGAAGGACACGGCAACGGGGTTACCCCCGGAATCGGTCACGGCCCAACTGTAGTTGAGCGCATCGAAGTCCGCATCATAGGAGCCGGAGCCGTCCAAACAGGCCTCCGCACCAAGATTGTTTGGAATGGTGACATCGTTCCCGGCATCGGCCACCGGCGCGCTGTTCTCGTAGGTTACCGTGTAATCGGTCGGTGCGCTGAGGGCCTTCCCATCACTCACCACTAGCCGCACAACGTAATCACCGAGAACATCCGGAGTCAGGGTCGGATTCACGATGGTGGAATTGGACACTTCCGTGATGGCGCTTCCCACCGGAACGGAAACCACACTCCATGCGTAACTGGTGATGGTGTCCCCGTCCGGATCATAAGAACTGCTGCCGTCCAACTGGACGGTCTCGGCAACACCCCTCTTGATGTAGCCGAAGGCCAAACCGCCATAAACCGAGTTGTGATGCTGGATCTCCGTTTCGACACCGCCATCAACCGTCATCCCAATCGTGAACAAATCTCCTGTGAAGTCAATGTTCTCCGACAGGAACAGATTGACGCTTTCAGTTCCGAACGTGAGCGCCGAGGGCCACAGCCACGTATACTGCGTCGCCGGAAGAGCCGGCAACACCGGTGTTGTGGCGAGGGTTGAAAGGTTAATCTCCTCCAACACATCCACACCCTGCGAAGTCCTGTAGGCATGGGCCAGCACGTCCAATGTCGGAATGTACGCAATGGCGTCGTAACCGTAGGAGTCACTGAAAGCGACCACATCGGTCAATGCGCCGGTGGCCTTGTTCACAATGTACAGCCCGGGGGTGGTAAATGCCTTGACCTCGGGCGTCTTGGCCACCGCGTAGAAGGTGCCATCATCCGTGATAGCCAGGTCATAGGGCAGCGGACCTCCCGAGTTAAATTCGGCCACATACTGTGCCACGCCCGTTTGCTGGTCCAGCGTGACCAGAAGTCGGTGGTACACAGGTGCTGCTACCCCCTCCTCAACCTCAAGAATGGCCCACATAATGCCCGTCGTCGGGTCAACAGCCAGTCCAAGACCGCTCTTGGGCTTCCAACTGGAGCCGGCCAGCGCGATGGCAAGGGATTTGGTCACGGAGCCGTCGGCAGGATTGAGATAGTCAAGACGTACCGCATCACACTGGCACTCGTTGATCCCGTAAAGTATCGTCGGGTCATAAACAAGGGTCGGGTCCTTCTGCGGGTCCGCATGAACCGGATTGGGTGTGGCCGTGATGACCGCCACGGGGGGCGTGTTGACAGAGATGGTCACTGAGTCTGTCGCGCTTACAGCACCGTCGTCATCCGTGACCATCAGCGTGAACACATGGTTACCCGCGCCGAGATTGACCGTCGGCTTGGCTATGTCTTCTGGGTCGGGACTGCCGGTCCATGTGTAGGTCACAACGGTTCCGTCAACATCGTACGAGGCGCTCCCGTCCAGATGAACGTCCATCGTCGCGGCGGCTTCCGCCTTGCCGTTTGTCGAATTCACCAAGGGCAGATTCAGGCTCTGGTCCGGACCCGCATTGGCGACCGGCGGAATGTTCTGTGCGGCGGAAACCGTAATGGTGACTGTGTCGGGCAGGCTGGCCGCGCCCAAGTCATCGGTCACGATGAGTGTGAACACGTACACGCCCGGTCCGAGAGTCACCGCCGGCTTGACGACGTCCGCCGGATTGGGGCTGCCCGTCCAAGCCCAGGCCACAACCGTGCCATCAGGGTCATGGGACAAACTGCCGTCCAGCGTTACGCTCATCGTGGGGGCACCGGCCGGCAGGGTGAGGTTCTGATCGGGACCCGCATCGGCAATCGGCGGAACGTTCACAAAAATCGTGACCGTGTCGGGCCCACTGACCAAACCGTCATTGTCCGTGACTGTTAGGGTGAACACATGGGGGCCCGGGCCAATGCTAACCGTGGGCTTGACCACATTTCCCGGGTCGGGCGTGCCGGTCCATGCGTAGGTTACGATGTTACCGTCGGGGTCGTGGGACAGGCTGCCGTCCAGCATGACGTTCACCGTGGAGGCACCGAGCGGCAGATTCACATGCTGGTCCGGACCCGCATTTGCCACGGGAGGAATGCCGTTCCCCTCCGTGGTAAAGGTCCATACATAGTCTTTGGCCAGTCCGTGGTCCTGTGCGGCGAGCGCTGCAATAATGCCGATTGCGGCGGGGACCGCCAAGAAGGGCGCGTAGCACTCAAAGCACGAGGCATCCTTTTCAACGCCGGTTCCCTTGGCAATCATCGCCGTGTACAGGCTGTTCTTGTCCAAGGGATTATCCGGGGTGAATGTCGCCGTCAAGGTGCTGGCGTCGTAGGTCACCTGCCCCGGAACCGGCGTTCCCCCCTTGCTAAGGGTAAACGTCGAGGTATTGATGGTATCCGGGTCGATTTCCCTGCTGAACGTTGCGGTTACGGTGGTGCTGACAGGCACCGCCGTGGCACCGTCTGCGGGATTGGTGGAGACAACGGTGGGTGCCGGTTTGCAGCCGCCCAAGGTCAGAGCCAGCACGGCACATGCCATGACAGCCATTCCCATTCTCACTGCGTTTCGCGTAAACATCAAACCTGTCCTCCTTTTGACCGTTCATCCATAAAGGGCGCAAAGCCCGCTATGATTCTTAAGTGAGCGTGATCGTTCGCACTCACAGCCATATCCGGCGGATGTCGCCGGTCAATCCTCTTTTAACAGGGTAATACATGCGGAACTGTGTGGGCATTCCCACCCGACCTGATATCGCAGTGGCTCAGTCATGCGATGTAAAACCGTTCCTCACTTCTTGTTCACGGCCCAACCCCACGCTTGCGGACTGTAACAATCGTCATGCCCTTGTATTCCACCAACCCTTCGTGGATACCCGCCAGCGCGAAAACCTCACTTCGGAATGCGCCATGCATCAATTCACAGAATTACTTCAACCCTCTTTCTTTCCTATGACACAAAATGGATCGAACTGAATTGCTAAAGATTACAAGCAAGACTCATGCCGATCTCAACAATAAAGTATAAGTCCATTTATAAAAGGCACTTATGGAATACATATGGATTTGGATAAACTATAAAGGGGTGTCCATTCTAAAACAGTTGTAGTATCCACAACGTTGGCTCGACCACAACGATGGCGGTACCGTGTACGGATTCGGACCGTCAAACCCATCCCGAGACATGCGGCCCCACCCCAGTTTGTCAATGGATTGGACACTCTCTGCACTGACGGCAAAAGTCCCGGGCAAACGTCCGTTGGCGATTTGCCGAAAGTTGACTTGCATGGAAAGGGGGAAATACCATCATGCCACTGAGAAACTGTGGGACAAACGCCCTCGCCGCCCTCGCCTGTCGCTCCCGACCGCCGCCAACCGGGGTCTGGGGTTCGCAATGATCGCGCCGACGGTCCAGTTCTGGCATCTGTCCCAGACCAGACGTTCATGGTCCGCTTTGGCAACACGCACACCATGCACGGCGCAGCATGTGGTTCATTTGGCAATGTGGTTTCCATGAAGCCACGCAGGATAGAAAACACAAAGGAGCGGGTGTCATGGCATGGTGGAAGAAGACTCTCATTGGCGTGGTTGTGTTTTTCGTCTTGCTGACCGGCGCTTTTGTGCTGTTCATCGGCCCCTGGCCAACCTACACGGCGAGTTTCGAGGGGACGGGCTATTTCAACAGGGATCTCGCCCGGATCGACAAGGCAATCCAACTGTGCAAAATCACCGACAAACCGGGACAATTGAAAGTGGGATGGGGCGTGGCCAAAATCACGCCGCCCGTCGGCACGCCCCTGGCGGGATACAGCGCCCGAAAAGGCAAGCCATCAACAGGGGTGCACGACGACCTCTACGTAAAAGCGGTGGCGTTCAACGACGGCACGGACACCGCTGTGGTTGTCGGCGCGGACATGCTGCTCATTCCCCCGAACGTGGCCGATGCCGTGCGCGAAGCGGTTGCCAAGGAAACGCCGCTGACCGCCAACAACATCTTCTTTACGGCGAGCCATTCGCACGACAGCGTCGGCGCGTTCGCGCCGGGTCTTATTGCCACCATCTCCTTCGGCAAATACGACCCCAGGATCCCGCCGATGCTGGCCAAGGCCTTCGCGGCCGCGATCATCGACGCCTACAAATCGATGGAGCCCGCCAAGTTCGCCCACGGCGACATTGACGCGCACCAATACATCCACAACCGCACGCGCAATGCCGGTGTGGACCCTGTTTTCAACTGGATGCTGATTGAAAAAGCGAGCGGCCAGCGCTGCTATATGATGCGCTTCTCCGGGCATCCGACCATCCTCGACGATGACAACATGCTGATCTCGGCCGAGTATCCCGGATACCTTCAGCGCGCAGTCGAGAAGGCCACCGGTGCCACGGCTGTCTACCTGGGCGGCGCCGTGTGCAGCATGAGCCCGAGCGCCCCCGACGCCCCGACTGCGTTTGAAAAATGCGAGGCCATGGGCAGCCTGCTGGCCAAACTCGTCCTGGACGCGGCTCAGAATCCCACCTTTGCCAACAGCGCGGATGTCGTCAGCATCAGTGTCCCCCTGGACCTTCCGCCGCTTCAATTGAGGTTGTGGAGCACAAAATGGCGCCTGTCGCCGTTGTCGGGCTTCATTACCGGCCTCACCTCCTCCGGCTGGATGAGCACCGTCCGGGTCGGCGACGTTGTCTTCGCAAACGCACCCGGCGAATTAAGCGGTGAGATTGCCGTCCCCTGGCGCGAATGGGCGGCACACAAAGGCATCGACCTGTGGGCATCCGGCTTCTCGGGCGACTACCATGGGTATATCTCTCCCGACCGCTACTACGGGGAGGTACTGAACGAAAAAGGCGACATGGCCTATGAAACCGGCCAATTGTCCTGGCTGGGACCGCACATGGAAGGTTTCTTAACCGCGCTCATGCACCACATGGTCGATGCCATGGGCAATCCGCCCCCCGCACAACCCGCGGCGGCGCACTAGCGCCTGGAAGACTATTCCAGACGGAAAGGCACCCCAAATGCCGCCAGGATGAGTGTCACTGGAACCAATAGCACACTCAGAATCATGTTGAGTGTCCATTGCCAGTAATCATCGCCATATACCGAGAAACTGAACATCTTATCCATGAAGCTGCGTCCCTTCTCTGCCTTGTTGCCGGGAATTAACACTATGCGATACGGCCTCCAACTCCGGAGTTTCTTTTCCCGCAATTGGATGCATCGTTGTTGCCAAACCGGAATCCCCACTCCAAAGCGGGGAAAACGCATCGGATGTCAAACGCGGCTGCTCAGCTTGTCCAAAAAGAGTTGCGGAATGGCATCATCAAAATCCAGAAGGGGGCAAGAAGCGCCCCCAGAATAAGCTTTATGGCGAACTGCCAAAAGTATTCGTCTTGGATTTGATAGTTGAAACCCTTGTCCATTTTCTTCTCCTCTGTTTTGGCCTCCAATGTCCGGAGACCCCAATTGCCTGTCATGCCGGGCCTTTGGCCCTCGCCCGGCAAGCCTGAGCAGGTTGCACCTCCACCCGCCCATACCGCGATGAAAAACCCCGCTTCATCCGGTGACGACAGTTTGCCAGAATTCGCTGAAACCTGCAACGTTTTCTTGGCGTGCTCGCCCGGTTGGCCTGCATTCAACGGAAAGGCCAAAGGGCATCTGATTCATTCGTCCCCTGCTTTGCGCCAGAAGGCTCTTGAACGTCAACACCCTCCCGTATTGGCCACGCGCGAGAATCTTCGTCAACGTCCGCGGGCAACTGCGGTGCTATAATGCCGCACGGGTGTTTCGGGCGTTATGTATCCAAAGGCGGCTTTGCCTGCGGAACGCGCGGCGCGCACTCTCGGAAGGAGTAGGACCATGACAAGTCGGTTGTGCCATCCCTTTTGGCTTTGCTTGCTGCTGACGGTTCTTGGCGGAGAGGCCCTGGGCGATTCGTCAGATGCATACATCAGGCGCGACGGAACAAAATGGACCATCGGCACGGCATCCGTGGAACGGGTGGTGGCGCTGGAGGACGGCAAACTGCTCTTGAAGCAATACAGGGATAAGGTGTCGGGCCTTGACCTTGCAGCAAACGGGCCCGAGTTGTCCTTCGCACAGGGCGCGCCGGACAACCGCATCACCGGTGCCAGTGGAAACTGGACGCTAATAGACGCCGTGGAATCGGAAGGCACTCAGGGGGAACTGCAACTGGACCTCCGTATGAGTCGTGAAGGCGTCGAGGCCACGAAGCACTACTTGATGCACCCCGAGTCAAGCATCATCCGCGAATGGGTC
Organism: Candidatus Hydrogenedentota bacterium; assembly: GCA_903822375.1. Classification (GTDB taxonomy): domain Bacteria; phylum Hydrogenedentota; class Hydrogenedentia; order Hydrogenedentales; family CAITNO01; genus CAITNO01. The sequence continues at coordinate 3,411 of CAIJOU010000237.1, read as the reverse complement.
ACCTTCAAGAACATCGGCACCGCACCGGTCTGCCTCATCAATCCCGGATTCCTGAACGCCGCCCTGCGCATGGGCAATCCGGAGACACTCGATTTTCACTGGATGACCGGCGGCGACAACCAGCCGGGCTCGTGGGACCTCCGAACGGAAAGACTGGGCACAGATAAACCGCGCCGCTTTGACTCCTATGAGCCGTTCCCGTTGGACGTGTCGAAAACCTCATTTCAAGGCGACGGCATCAACGCGAAAATCCTTCACAATGACACGCAGGTGTGGCCCGCAGCCGGTTGGAAATACGTCGCCAATGCGACCGTAAACGAACCGTTTGACGTGACCATTGACGTTGCCGCCGGGGACCGGCTGGTGTTTCTCGTCAACATGAACAAGGGCATCGGCTTCGACACGACAGCGTTCGACCCGGTCATCGCCTATGCCGACGGTGAAACACATCAGGCAAGCAAAGAGTTTGGCGGTGAGCAGGGTGGGAACGGCTGGCGTTATCAGTACATCGAAAACGGAAAGCTTGTCGACCTGGTGTACTACGCCCTGCCGAACCAGTGGCGCAAGGAAAAGGACAACACGACGGGCACGCCGTTTATTGGCCAAGGCAACCAGCACCCCGATGTTGGACAGGATGCGGCGCGGGTGTGGACCGCGCCCAAAGCGGGGAAGGTGCACCTTGGCGGTTCCGTGTGCAACACGGGCAACGGCCAGGCGCTGGGCGGCTACGGGTTCCGTCCCGGCACCTCCACCTATGCGCCGTGGTACGCACTGTACAATCGCGAGACAAAGCAGGGCGTATTCGTGGGATGGGACTACTTCGGGCACTGGACGTCTTCCTTCGCCCCGGACGGACGCGGCGATGTGGCGGCGGGACTGGACGTCGCGGGTTACAAGAATACGCTTGAACCCGGGCAGTCCATGAACACGCCAAAGTCGTTCATGGGATTGTTCCGTGACGACCTGGACAATGCCGGAAACGAATGTCTCGACTGGCAGTACCGCTACCTGTGGGACTACACCCGGGCGGGGTGGTTCCCGGCCATCCGCATGCTTGGCTACTGGATGAACGGCACCGGTTGGGGCCAGCCCGGTGTGTCGTGGACGGGTGGCAATCCCGACTGGGCCAGCGCATTCCGCAAAGTGTTTCGCGTGGCCGACCTGATGCGGTACACCGGCGCGGACGTGTATCACCGCGACTGGGGTTGGTGGGATCGGGCGGGCGACTGGAACGGCCCGGATTTCAAAACGACCATCGCCTATCTTGGGAAACACGGCATGGGCCAGCTCATCTACGCGTTCCTGTACACCGTTGACCCGGAATCGAAGGTGGCCAAGGAGCATCCCGACTGGCTGATCGGCGGCACGCTGGACATGTCCAAGCCCGAGGTGGTCGCGTTCATGAAGGGACAGCTCGACGCGTTTGTGGAACGCTGGGGCAATTTCGAGTGGCGCAACGACAGCTTCTTCACGGCGCCGCGCGACAGCGCGGACACGCCCATGATCGGGCAGGACGAGGGGCTGCGCGAGGTCATCCGGGGTTTCCTGGACAAGCATCCCAAGTGCGCCTTCCAGGCGGTGAACGGCGGCGGCAACTACGGCGGGTATGACTATGTGCGCTACGCGTCGAGTTTCTCGTTCAGCGATGGCGCGGTAGGCATCCTGCGGAACTACCACGCATCGCTGCTGTTTCCGCCCGACAAGACCAGCGACATCCCGGACGTGTGGAACCCGGACAAGTATGACAAGGCAACATGGCGGGGGCTGCTGTGCATCAACTTCGACATGACCGGGGACACTTGGGACCCCGTGAAGCTTGAAGGCATCCGCGAGTTGATCGACATTTATCATTACCTGCACTCCCAGGGCGTTGTTGGCCGATGGGTTCATGTGTACCGCCCCGTCATCGGGGGCGACGACGCAACAATGTACCTGCAGCGCATGAGCCGCGACGGCGCGCGCGGCATCATCATCCCCAACCGCCCCGCGCCCGGCCCGGTTACCATCAAACCCAAGGGACTGGTTTCCGAAATGAAGTACCTTGTTTCGTTCCACGAATCGGAGACAGGCGAGGTTCGCACGGGTGCGGACCTGATGGCGGCGGGCATTAGAATGGGGAGTATGGCGGCGGGTGAATTGATCTATCTGAACCTGCCCCTGCATCCCGGCAGCAGACTGGACAAGACGCCGCCGACACCGCCCGCCAGCGTCACAAAACACACCGGAGAAAACATGGGCTGGCCCGGGGTCGAGCTTGCCTGGGAACCGGGAACGGACGACAACTGGGTTTCGTACTATGAAGTGCTTCGGGACGGAGCCCTCCTTGACAAGGCGGCGAAGGGAACCTTCTACTTCGACCATTCCGCAGGCGCCGACCCGGCCGCCCAGTATACGGTCCGCACCGTGGACGGCAGTGGAAATCTTTCAGCCGAAGCTGCGGCAGTCGGCCCCGCCTCCAAACGCGCGCTCGTGGCCGATGACGCCACCGGCAGCGAAATTGCGTTTGCAGGGAATTGGGAACGCAGGACGAACCTGCTTCCCGCACATTTGGGGACCATTTCATCATCCACGGAAAAAGGTGCCTCCGCGGAATTCAGCTTCGAGGGCGGCAAGGTGCTGGTCTTCTCGAAGCTTGGCGCCGACTGCGGCAAGGCAGCATTCCGCATCGACGACAACGCCCCCGAAACCGTGGACACCTATTCGGCCGATGACATCTGGGGCGTCTGCGTATTCCAAAAAGAAGTGCCGACGGGTCGGCACACGCTTCACATCGAGGTTCTCGGGGAGCATTCCGACCACGCAAAAGACAGCGTTGTCAACGTGGACGGCATGCGTGTGGCTGTGGAGTAAACCAAGCAGACCCCAAACATGTGCAGAGCCCGCCAGTCTTGTCGGTCGGATTGTTCTTGCCCTATCCTGACTGTGTCACTCCATGCCCCAGATGTTCTTCGCGTAATCACGGATGGCGCGATCGCTGGAGAAATAGCCCATGCGGGCGGTGTTTAGAAGGGACATGCGGGTCCAGGCGTTCTGGTCGAGCCATGCGGTTTCCGCCGCGGCGCGGGCGCGCAGGTAGTCATCGAAATCGGCCAGGTGCAAATACTGGTCGCCGTGGTCGACGAGCAGTTCCCACACCCAGCGGGTGGAGGACGGATTCCCCGGGGAGAACCTGCCGCTGGAAAACGCGGCCAGCACGCGCGACGCCGCGATGGAACCGGCCAGGGCCTGCCTGCATTTATAGCCGCCGCGCGTGTGCATTTCGGCGATGGCTTCGGTGGTCAGGCCAAAGGCGAAGAAGTTCTCGGCACCGGCACATTCCCGGATCTGAATGTTGGCCCCGTCAATCGTGCCCAGAGTCAGGGCACCGTTGATTGCGAGTTTCATGTTGCTTGTGCCCGAGGCCTCGGTGCC